>JBIKHX010000109.1:0-6651 GCA_044361945.1 Polaromonas sp.
CGCCGAATGCGTTTTCCCCATCACCAATGCCGATGTGCGCCTGGCCATGGTCGAAGACCAGGAGCAAGTCGACAAGCTGCTCGAAATTCGCGACCGCTGCCCGGACCTGGGCACTCTGATCTATGACAACCCACGCGGCCTGCGTAACTATGCAGAGCCGGGCCTGCGCTCACTGGACGCCCTGATTGAGTCCGGGCGCAGTTTTGCGCTAAGCCAGCCCGGTTTCTTTGCGGCGCAACTCGCCCAGGGCCAGCCCGACGAAGTGGCGGCCATGTTCTTCACCTCGGGCACCACCGGTAACCCCAAGGGCGTGGTGCACACGCACAGCACACTGATAGACCGGGCACAAGCCGGCGCCGAATTTGACAAGCTCAGCGCCCAGGAAGAAGTGCTGGCGTATCTGCCGCCGGCCTGGATCGGGCAGAACATTTTCAGCTACGCCCAGTGGTTGTGCTGCGGCTACGTGGTGAACTGCCCGGAAGACGTCAGCACGGTGACCATTGACCTGAAAGAGGTCGGGCCGACCTATTACTTTGCACCGCCGCGCGTTTTTGAAGGTCTGCTGACCAGCGTGATGATCCGCATGGAAGACGCCGGCCGTATCAAGCGCAGCCTGTTCAGCTTCTTCATGGATGTAGCCAAACGCGTAGGCCCTGAGCGCATGAACGGCCAGCCGATAGGCGCGCTGCAAAACCTGCTGTACCTGCTTGGCGACCTGCTTGTCTACGGACCGCTGCGCAACAACCTGGGCTTTTCACGTGTGCGTGTGGCCTACACAGCCGGCGAAGCCATCGGCCCCGACCTCTTTACCTTTTACCGCTCCATCGGCATCAACCTCAAGCAGCTCTACGGCTCGACCGAGACTGCGGTGTTCGTCTGCCTGCAGCCCGACGACCAGGCGCGCGCCGACACCGTGGGCGTGCCGATTCGCGGCGTGGAGATCAAAGTGGCCGATAACGGCGAGATCCTCGTCAAGTCCGCCGGGCTATTGAAGGAATACTACAAAAATCCCGCTGCCACGGCCGAAGTGCTGACCGCTGACGGCTGGTACCACACCAGCGACGCCGGCTTCATCGACAGCCAGGGCCACCTGAAGATCATTGACCGAGTCAAAGATGTGGGCCGTATTCAGGGCGGCGTCAATGACGGCGCCATGTTCGCGCCAAAGTACGTGGAAAACAAACTCAAGTTCTTCCCCTTCATCAAAGAAGCTGTCGCTTACGGCGATGGCCGGGAAAAAGTCTGCGTGATGCTCAACATCGACTTTGACGCTGTGGGCAACTGGGCAGAACGCCGCAACCTTCCCTACGCCGGCTACACCGACCTGGCGCAAAAGGCCGAGGTCTACCAGCTCATTAAGGAATGTGTTGAAAAAGTCAATGTCGACCTCAGCGCAGATGCGCTGCTGGCCGGCTCGCAGGTCAGCCGCTTTCTGGTGCTTCACAAGGAGCTCGACGCTGACGACGGGGAACTGACCCGAACCAACAAGGTGCGGCGAGGCTTCATCGCAGACAAGTACCTGCCACTTGTTGATGCGCTCTACCTGGGCAAGACCGCGCAGTTCATCGAGACGGTGGTGAAGTTTGAAGACGGTCGCAGCGGCAGCGTCAGCGCCACACTCAAGATAGAAGACGCCAACACCTTTGCAGCCGTCAAAGCAGCGGCCTGACCCTGAAACGAGCAAGAGAACACCATGGCAGAGAAAAAAATCGGTGAAGTGATTCTGGAGGTGAACAACATCTCCTTGAGTTTTGGTGGCGTCAAAGCACTGTCTGACATCTCATTCAACGTCAAAGAGCACGAGATCCGCGCCATCATCGGCCCCAACGGCGCAGGTAAAAGCTCCATGCTCAACTGCATCAACGGTGTGTACACACCGCAGCAGGGCGCCATCACCTTTCGCGGCCAGACCTTCACGCACATGAACAGCCACCAGGTGGCTGTCATGGGCGTAGCGCGTACCTTCCAAAACCTCGCCTTGTTCAAAGGCATGAGCGTGCTCGACAACATCATGTCGGGCCGCAATTTGAAAATCAAAAGTAATTTGTTGATGCAGGCGATTCGTATCGGCCCGGCTCAAAAAGAAGAGTTCATGCACCGCGAGGCGGTCGAAAAAATCATCGACTTTCTGGAAATCCAGGCCTATCGTAAAACGCCCGTCGGCCAATTACCTTATGGCCTGCAAAAACGCGTGGACCTGGGGCGCGCCCTGGCCATGGAGCCGCAGGTGCTGCTGCTCGACGAGCCTATGGCCGGCATGAACGTTGAAGAAAAACAGGACATGTGCCGCTTTGTGTTGGATGTGAACGACGAGTTCGGCACGACGGTGGTTTTGATTGAGCACGACATGGGCGTGGTGATGGATATTTCCGACCGCGTGGTGGTGCTGGACTACGGCAAGAAAATCGGCGACGGCACACCCGAAGAAGTGCGCAACAACGAAGCTGTGATCAGCGCCTACCTGGGCATCGCCCATGACTGAGCATGACCGCTTGAAGCCAACAGCCGCTGCACTGACGCCGAAAATTTGAGGAAAAGACCATGGCCTTCTTTTTAGAAACCCTGCTTGGCGGCCTGATGGCTGGCATGCTGTATTCATTGGTGGCGCTCGGCTTTGTGCTGATTTACAAAGCCTCCGGGGTCTTCAACTTCGCGCAGGGCGCGATGGTGTTGTTTGCCGCCCTGGCCATGGCGCGCTTTGCCGAATGGATACCCGCATGGACCGGACTCAACAACCCGGTACTCAGCGCCATGGGTGCATTTGTCATCGCCGGGCTGTTGATGTTTGTTGTGGCCTGGCTTATCGAACGTCTGGCACTTCGCCATCTGGTCAACCAGGAGGGCACCACACTGCTGATGGCAACCCTGGGCATCAGTTACTTTCTAGACGGCATCGGGCAGACCATCTTTGGCAGCGACATCTACAAGATCGACATCGGCATGCCCAAAGAGCCCATCATGGCTTTTGAGCAAGTCTTTGAAGGCGGCATCCTGATCAACAAAGAAGATCTCTACGCTGCGCTGATCGCGGCCATATTGGTGGCCGGGCTGAGCATTTTCTTTCAAAAGACAGCTACCGGACGCGCTCTGCGCGCAGTCGCTGACGATCACCAGGCGGCCCAAAGCATAGGCATCCCCCTGAACCGCATCTGGGTCATCGTCTGGTGTGTGGCCGGCGTGGTGGCATTGGTCGCCGGCATGATCTGGGGTAGCAAACTGGGCGTGCAGTTCTCGCTCACCACCGTGGCTTTGCGCGCCTTGCCGGTGGTCATCCTGGGCGGCCTGACGTCTGTACCCGGCGCCATCATTGGGGGTTTGATCATCGGTGTTGGTGAAAAACTCTCCGAGGTTTTTTTAGGCCCCTATGTGGGTGGCGGCATCGAAATCTGGTTCGCCTATGTGCTGGCCCTGCTGTTCCTGCTGGTGCGCCCGCAGGGTTTGTTTGGCGAGAAGATCATCGACCGCGTCTAAGGGCTCTCCTATGTTTTACAGAGAAAACGGTCAGTTCAAAACCAGCTACCGCGCTGACCAGCAGATTTTCCCGATCGCGCAGGACCGCTGGGCTGTGCTGCTGCTGCTTGTAGCCGCCTTCGCGCTGGTGCCCCTGCTCAGCAGCGATTACATGTTTCGTGCCATTTTGATTCCCTTCCTGATCATGTCCCTGGCCGCCTTGGGCGTGAACATTCTGGTCGGCTATTGCGGCCAGATTTCGCTGGGATCAGGTGCCTTTATGGCGGTCGGCGCTTATGCTGCCTTCAACTTTTTTGTGCGTCTGCCCGGTATTCCACTGCTGCTGGCGCTGGTGCTGGGTGGCGCCTGTGCAGCGGCCTTTGGCATTTTGTTTGGTCTGCCAAGCCTGCGCGTCAAAGGCCTGTACCTGGCGGTGGCCACGCTGGCCGCCCAATTCTTCAGCGACTGGATGTTTCTGCGTATCAAGTGGTTTACCAATGATTCGCCGTCCGGCTCGGTCTCGGTCTCAGGCCTAGAGTTCCTGGGCTTTCCGATAGAGACACCTTATTCAAAATACCTGCTGTGCCTGTCAATTTTGGTGGTGTTGGGCCTGCTGGCCAAAAATCTGGTGCGCTCGGCCATTGGCCGCGAATGGATGGCGATACGTGACATGGACGTGGCTGCCGCCGTGATCGGTATCCGGCCGATGTACGCCAAGCTGACGGCCTTCGCGGTCAGCTCCTTCATCATCGGCGTGGCCGGCTCGCTGTGGGGTTTTGTCTACCTGGGCTCCTGGGAGCCGGCGGCCTTCTCGGTGGAGATGTCCTTTCGGCTGCTCTTCATGGTCATCATCGGCGGCATGGGCTCCATCATGGGTGCATTTTTCGGCGCCGCATTTATCGTGCTGCTGCCGATTGCACTGAACCAGTTCCTGCCGCTGCTCGGCGCGCTGTTCGGCATTGAGGTCTCAACCTCGGGCATCTCGCACGCCGAGTTGATTATTTTTGGTGCGCTGATCGTCTGGTTCCTGATTGTCGAGCCGCACGGTCTGGCCAAGCTGTGGAGCACCACCAAACAAAAACTCCGGCTGTGGCCTTTTCCTCATTGATCACATGGCCGTTTATTTTCCCCTTGTTTTTTTCGTTAACTAAGGCACCTAGGTGCCATATATCCAGGAGACTCGCATGAAACCAAAAATCCTTTCACTTGTGGCCCTTGTTACGCTGGCTGCACTGACCTCGGTGGCCACGGCGCAGACCAAGCCCGCCGCTGCCGCCAAGGCAGAGGCCAAACTGCAATTCTTTCCCGGCCTGCCGTACCGCACCGGCCCTTTTGCACCCAACGGTGTGCCATGGGCCAATGGCTATTCAGACTACCTCAAGCTGATCAATGCCAAGGGCGGCATCAACGGCGTGAAGATCATCTATGAAGAATGCGAAACCGGCTACGACACCGCTCGGGGTGTGGAGTGTTATGAGCGCCTAAAGGGCAAACACGGCGGCGCAACCGTGTTCCAGCCGCTGTCCACGGGCATTACGTTTGCGCTGACTGAAAAAGCACCCGGCGACAAAATACCCTTGATCACTGCCGGCTATGGCCGCAGCGAAAGCCAGGACGGCACCGTTTTCAAATGGAACTTCCCTTTGGCTGGTACCTATTGGCTGGCCGCTGACGTGCTGGTGCAAACGATCGGCAAAAAAGAAGGTGGCCTGGACAAACTCAAAGGCAAAAAAGTCACCTTGGTCTACCACGACTCGCCATATGGCAAAGAGCCTATTCCCCTGTTGCAAGAGCGCGCTGCCATGCATGGCTTCACACTGCAATTGCTGCCTGTGACTTCACCCGGTGTTGAGCAAAAAGCCACTTGGTTGCAGGTTCGTCAAGCTAGACCCGACTATGTTTTGTTATGGGGCTGGGGCGTGATGAATTCGACCGCATTGAAAGAAGCGCAAGCCACTGGTTACCCGCGCGACAAGATGTACGGCGTGTGGTGGTCCGGTGCAGAGCCTGACGTCAAAGACGTCGGCGATGGCGCCAAAGGCTACAACGCAGTGACCATGCAGCACGGCGCAGAGCCGAACTCCAAGGTGGTTAAAGAGATTCTGGCCATGGTTCACGCCAAAGGCCAGGGCACGGGCCCGAAAGAAGAGGTCGGTCAAGTGCTGTACATGCGCGGCGCCATGAGCGCCATGCTGGCGGTTGAAGGCGTTCGCCAGGCGCAAGTGCGTTTTGGTAAGGGCAAGTGGATGAGCGGTGAGCAAGCTCGCTGGGGCTATGAGAACCTGACGCTGGACCAGAAAAAGCTTGACGATGCCGGCTTTGCCGGTGTCATGCGTCCGCTAAGCACCTCGTGCGTTGACCACATGGGCTCCAACTGGGCTCGTGTGCACACCTGGGATGGTGCCAAGTGGAACTTCACCTCTGACTGGTTACAGGCCGACGAGCAGATTCTTAAGCCTCTGGTCAAGGCCACAGCGGCCAAGTACGCCGCCGACAAAAAGCTGACTCCGCGCACACCGGCGGACTGCCAGTCCTGATGCTGACGCAGTTACTGCGGCGAGCGCTGCAGTAACTGTCCAGCCCGCAGCCTTGCGTGCAGGGCTGCCGATTGGAAAAAGGCCTGAACTTATGGACGATTCAAAAATTGTGCTCAATGTCAATGGCATTGAGGTCATCTACAACCATGTTATTTTGGTACTCAAGGGAGTTTCCCTGCAGGTGCCGGATGGCAAAATTGTGGCTATTTTGGGAGGAAATGGCGCGGGGAAAACCACCACACTGCGTGCCGTCTCCAATTTGCTGCAAGGCGAGCGTGGCGCGGTCACCAAGGGCTCTATCGAGCTGCGCGGCGAGCGCATCGAAAACCTCACCCCCGCCGACCTGGTGCAGCGCGGCGTGGTTCAGGTGATGGAGGGGCGCCACTGCTTTGCTCACCTGACCATTGAGGAAAACCTGCTGACCGGCGGCTACACCCGCAAAAACAAGGCCGAAGTCGCCGCCAACCTTGAGAAGGTTTACAACTACTTTCCGCGCTTGAAACTACGCCGCACGTCTCAGGCAGCCTATACCTCCGGTGGCGAGCAGCAGATGTGCGCCATCGGCCGCGCGCTGATGGCCAGCCCCAACATGGTCTTGCTGGACGAGCCTTCCATGGGCCTGGCACCGCAGATCGTGCAAGAAGTTTTCGAGATCGTCAAAGAC
>JBIKHX010000339.1:0-3046 GCA_044361945.1 Polaromonas sp.
TGCTGCTGGTGGCGGGTTTGCCTACGGCGTTTCTGCTGATCACCAGCTTGACGCCCGGCTCATTGGTCAACCCGGGATCGCTGACCGATTTTCGGGACCCGCTGGTCAATTACCAAAACCTGGTCACAGACAAGCGCTTCCACGAAACCCTGTGGGTACAGGCGCGCCTGTCGCTTTACACGGTGGTGTTGCAAGTGCTGCTGGGCACTGGGATGGCACTGCTGGTCCATTCGGGCCAGGACCGTTGGCAGTCGCTGCGGCATCTGTTTGTGATTCCGATGGTGTTGCCGCCAATTGTGGTGGCAGTGATCTGGAAGCTGATCTACACCCCCGACATCAGCCCGATTTTTCACGCCGCCAAGGCGCTGGGGTTCATGTTGCCGGCCTTTACCTCGCATGCCGACTTTGCGCTCGCCGCCATCGTCGTGGCCGACACATGGGAGTGGGCGCCCTTCACCTATTTGATGGTGCTGGCGGCCTTACAGAACCTGCCCGGTGAATATGTGGAAGCAGCGCGCATGGACGGCGCCAATGCGCTGCGTATTTTTCAGCACATCGTGCTGCCCTACATTGCGCCCGTGCTGATGGTCTGCACTTTGTTTCGCTTGATCGACAGCATCAAGGCCTTTCCGCTGATCTTTCTGCTCACCGGCGGCGGCCCGGGGTCGGTGACGGAAGTCACCAACTACTACGCCTATTTGCTGGCTTTCAACTATGGCGAACTCGGCTACTCCAGCGCCGTCACGGTGGTGCTGCTGAGCATCACGGTGGTCATCAGCTGGTTGGCCATGCGGCTGAACCGCAATATTTCTCACCAGGACTGAACGTCTTGCACGCCCTTCCTCCATGAAAACCACCCGCTACAAACGCCCCGGCCATGTCGCCGCCTGGGCCGTACCTTTGCTGCTGTTCGTCATGCTGCTGCCTTTCTTGTGGCTGCTGCAAATGTCTTTCAAGCCCACGCCGATGATTCTGGAGTTCCCGCCCCGGCTGTTGTTCATGCCCACGGTCGAGCACTACGTGGGCCTGTGGCAAGGTGGCTTTCCGGAGTCGTTCGTCAACAGCTTGATCACCAGTGGCGTGTCGACCCTGATGGCCCTGGTGATTGGCGTGCCCGCTGCCTATGCCCTCTCGCGCTGGAGCGGCCGAGGCCGATTTGGGCTGGGCTTGTCGATCTTGCTTACACGTATGGCGCCGCCGATTGCATTCACCATTCCCTTCTTCCTGGCTTATCGCTACCTTGGCTTGCTCGACACGCGCACAGGCCTGATCCTGATTTACATGACGTTTAATTTGCCGCTGGTGATCTGGATGATGCAGCCCTTCTTTGACGCCGTCCCCGCCTCGCTCGAAGAAGCCGCCCTGATGGACGGCGCCGGGTTCCCCACCGTGTTTGCCGAAATCGTCATGCCCATGGTCAGCGCCGGCATTGCCGCCACGGCCATCTTGTGTTTTCTCTATGCCTGGAATGATTTTTTCTTTGCGCTGATTCTGACCCGTACCGACGCCCGTACCGCCCCGGTGGCGGTGGTCAACTTCATGAACTACGAAGGCTGGGAGTGGGGCAAGATCGCCGCCGGAGGCTCGCTGGTCATGGCGCCGGTGTTGCTGTTCTCGCTGATGGTGCGGCGCTACCTGGTCAGCGGACTGACGGCCGGCGCGGTCAAGGGCTGAGATGCTCACCTCAGCGCTGTCTGGCGCCACCCGTCTTGTTCCGGTGCTGGGTTTCCCGATTGAGCATGTGCGCGCCCCCCGCGTGTACAACCCGGCGTTCGATGCCGAAGGGCTTGACTGGTGCCAGGTGCCGATGGGCGTGCATCCTGACGACCTGGCCACCACTCTGGCGCAGTTGGCCAAAGTCAGCAACTTGCAGGGCTTGAACATCACCATGCCGCACAAAGCCAGCGCTTACACCTTGTGCAGCGTGGCTGGACCCGAGGCGCGGCGTACCCGGCTGGTCAACACCTTGCGCCTGCAAACAGACGGCACCTGGGCGGGCGAGAGTTTTGACGGCATTGGTTTTGTGCGCGCAGCCCGTCACCACGGTATGTTGCATACCGACCGGCCGGCCCTCATCGTGGGGGTGGGCGGCGCTGGTACCGCCATTGCGTTTGCATTGGTAGCCGCTGGCGTGAAAGACCTCATCCTGGTTAACCGCGACCCGCAGCGTGCCGAGCGTCTTGGTCAGGAGCTGCGCGCGGCTGACCCCCTGGTGCGCGTGCGCATCGGCATGGCCGATGCCGCCAGTGCGGCGCTCGCAGTCAACGCCACCTCGCTCGGCTTGCACGCAGGCGAACCCCTTGCGTTTGATCCCGCTCTGCTTGGCCCGGGCGCCGCAGTCTTTGACATCATTGCTGCGCGCGACACGGAACTCGTGGCCGCAGCCCAGGCGCTGGGTCTGCCTGCCTTGGGGGGGCGCCCCATGATCGAACACCAGGTCAGCGCGCAGATTGACTTTTGGCGCGGTGCGCCTTTTCCCCTTGAGGTCCTACCTTGAAACGCAAGCACATCTTTTTGATCATGACGGACCAACAGCGGTTCGACACCATTGCTGCCCTCGGCTTTGGCCACATGCACACGCCGAACATGGACCGGCTGGTGCGCGAGGGCACCAGCTTTGACAACTGCTTTGTCAACGCCCCCAGCTGCGTACCGTCACGGGCCAGCCTGTTCAACGGCTACTACCCGCACGTCACCGGCGTGTTGCGCAACGGATTGCACTGGCAACGCACCTGGGTTGAATCCCTGGCGGCGCAAGGCTACCACTGCGTCAACGTGGGCAAGATGCACACCATTCCCTACGACGCCAAGGCCGGATTTCACGAACGCTTTGTCTGCGAGAACAAGGATCGCTACTACGAAGGGCGCTGGTTTGCGGACGAGTGGGACAAGGCCCTGGTGGCCCGCTCGCAGATCAAACCCTCGCGCGAGCGTTACCGCGAATTGCCGGACTACAAAGAGCGCCTGGGCGCCTACGAATGGACTTTGCCTGCTGAGTCGCACGCCGACTTTTTCGTGGGCAACATGGCGGACTGGTGGTTACAGA
>JBIKHX010000340.1:0-3018 GCA_044361945.1 Polaromonas sp.
GACGGGCTGCAAGACTTGAAAACCCAATTGCTGAAGGTGGTGGGCTGGCAATCGGCGCCGGAGGGCGTGTTCATGGCGCGAGAGCGGCATGTACAGGCGCTGCACGAAGTCACCAAACAATTAACGCGGGCGGGTGAGCAGCTTCAGGCTAAAAAACCGTCTTTGGATTTGTTGGCCGAAGACTTGCGCCAGGCCCAGCGCGCACTCAGCCAGATCACCGGCGAGTTCACACCCGATGATTTGTTGGGCGAGATTTTTTCGAAATTCTGTATCGGTAAATAAGCCGCCGCATGCTGCTTGTGCTCGGAGCATTCGCCAAAAGATCAGGCTACCAGCTCCATCGAACGCGCCAGCAGTTCGCCCTTGGCAGACAAAATAAAAGCCTCACCAATGCCAGCCCACTCCCCGGTGATGGCCGTGATATTCACCTGGTGGGTCACCCAGACTTCGAATTGACCCGGCGGTATGTCAAGCAGCCGTTGACGCAATACCAGGGTCTGAGCGGGCTGGCGGCTGTTGTCATCGAAGGTGGAGTTCAGCGCCGCCAACACGGCGTGCTGGCCGAATGCTAAGTCTGCCGTGTCGCGGCAACGACACCAGGCGCTCGACTGCACGGCGCGCGCTTGCAGTTGTTGCGCCCGGAACCACTGGCCAATCCTGCGCGACTGAGCACGCCCCGCGTCACTCAGAAGGCGCTGCGTGCTGCAATCGCCCAAGCGGAAATTGGGTGGGTCACCAACACCGGGCACGGTGGCTGCGTGACGAATCATCACCGCACAGCCGCCCTTGCGCAGCAAACCGGCAAACCGCGCAGTCTCTTGTGCGAAAACGCCGGCGCCGCTCCCGGTTAAAAGTAGAGTGAGTGCATCACGTCGGTTCATATGGAGCGTCCTCTTAAAAGTATTTCTTCGGCCAAAGCCAAAGCCTCCGGTGTGCCGGACAGCACCAAGGTGTCACCGGCTTCAATCAGCGAATCTTCTTGCGGCGGAACCAGCGTCCCGTTGCTACGCCGCAGGCTCATCACTTGCACCGCCACATTGCCCAGCGCCAGATCGCGCAGCAAAATAGGACCCGGCCTGAGCGCAGGAGGCAGCGTGATACTAATCAGGCGTTCTTGATCGATTTCGTCAACAGTGTCGTCGTCAGCGCCGTGGAAATAACCCCGTAAGAGTTTGTAGCGCGCATCACGCTGCGCTTGAACCAGATGAATCACCCTGCGCATGGGCACGCCCACCAAGGCCAAGGCGTGGCTGGCCAGTATCAAACTGCCCTCAATCGCCTCAGGCACCACTTCGGTGGCGCCGGCGGCTTGCAGCTTATGAAGGTCCCGGTCGTCAACTGTGCGCACAATCACCGGCACCCCGGGTGCGTGGGCGCGTATGTTGGCCAGCACCTTCAGAGCGCTGGCTGTGTCCAGGTAGGTCACCACCACAGCGCTGGCACGCGCCAGTCCGGCGGCCATCAGCGAAGGCAGCCGGACTGCGTCGCCAAACACCACCGACTCGCCGCCGGCGGCGGCTTGGCGCACTCGGTCAGGGTCTAAGTCGAGCGCAATGTAAGGAATACTTTCGGCGTTGAGCATACGGCCCAGGTTCTGGCCGCAACGGCCGTAGCCGCAAATGATCACGTGTTCGCTGGAGTTCATGGCCTGGCGCGCAATGCGGGTCATTTGCAAAGACGCCTGCAACCATTCGCTGCTGACCAGCCGCATCACGATCCGGTTGCTGCCCATGATGATGAATGGCGTGGCCAGCATCGACAGCACCATGGCTGCCAGTACTGGATTGAGCAAGGAAGCCGGAAGCAGTTTGTTGTTTTGGGCCAGTGTCAGCAGCACAAAGCCAAACTCGCCGGCCTGCGCCAGGTAAAGACCGGTGCGCAGCGCCACACCATCGGTTGCGCCCAGCGCCCGGGCCAGCACGGTCACGAGCAGCAGCTTGAACAACACAGGCAGCAGCAAGAGCATCAGCACCAGCGGCCAGTGGTTGATGACCTCGCGCCAGTCCAGCACCATCCCGATGCTGATAAAAAACAAACCCAGCAGGACATCGTGAAAGGGGCGTATATCGGTTTCAACCTGGTGCTTGAATTCGGTTTCCGAAATCAACATTCCGGCAATGAAAGCACCCAAGGCCAAGCTCAGGCCGGCCAGCTCCGTGAGCCAGGCCAGGCTGAGTGTGACCAGCAGCAAGTTGAGAACGAATAGCTCTTCACTTTTGCGCCTGGCCACCAGCGTCAGCCACCAGCGCACGATGGCCTTGAGCAGCGCCAAACCCAGTGCCGTGAAGAGTTGCTCCGGCGGTGAACCCAACGCAGGAATCAACACCAGCAGCGGCACCACAGCCAGGTCTTGAAAAAGCAAGACGCCCATCACGCGCTTGCCGTGTTCAGACTCCAGCTCCAGACGGTCGGACAGCAGCTTGACGACCAGCGCAGTGCTGCTCATGGCCACGGCACCCGACAAGACCACGGCCGTCTGCCAGCTCATACCCCACCAGGCGGGCAGCACCGTGGCCAGCAACAAAGAGCCGGCAATCACCAGCAGCATGGTCAGCACCACCTGAAACAAACCCAGGCCAAACACATGCCGGCGCATCGAGCGCAACTTGGGTAAGTTGAACTCCAGCCCGATCACAAACATCAGCAACACCACGCCAAACTCGCCCAGGTGGCGCACACCCTCTGCATCCGGCGCCAGCCCCAAGGCATTGGGCCCAATTACCACGCCCACCAGCAGGTAGCCCAACACGGGGGGCAGTTTTAATAAGCGGCACGACACCACGCCAAGCACAGCAGCCAGCAGGTAAAAAAGCGTGAGTTCAAGGCCAGACATCCAGACATCGTATCGGAAGGCTTTGATGCCGTGTCCTTGGTGGTAAAGCCCCGGCAGAGAAGCGGTTTGACTGAGCCAGCTGACTCGCCGGCGAGGACGGTGAGATGCGGCTCGATAGAATCAAGCGCATGACATTTGACCGCCCCGCTTTTGACCCGGCGCAAGCAGTGGCCCTGGCCCGCAAG
>JBIKHX010000041.1:0-10173 GCA_044361945.1 Polaromonas sp.
TTCAGACTACGGTCTGCAACTGCGCGAAAAGCAAAAGGTCAAGCGCATGTACGGCGTGCTCGAAAAGCAGTTCCGCCTTTACTTTGAAGAGGCCGACCGCCGCAAAGGCAACACCGGCGCCAACTTGCTGTTCCTGTTGGAATGCCGCCTGGACAATGTTGTGTACCGCATGGGTTTCGGCTCAACACGTGCTGAAGCGCGTCAGCTGGTGTCACACAAGGCGATCACAGTCAATGGTCACTCGGTCAACATCCCTTCTTATCTCGTGAAAACCGGCGATGTCGTCGGTGTGCGTGAAAAGTCTAAGAAGCAGAACCGTGTTCTCGAGGCCTTGCAACTGGCCCAGCAAGTCGGCATGCCAGCTTGGGTGGATGTCAGCATCGACAAGGGTGAGGGCGTGTTCAAGAAAGTGCCTGACCGCGATGAGTTTGCCGCTGACGTCAATGAATCCTTGATCGTCGAGCTGTACTCACGTTAATTTTTTCCCGTTCCTGGGCCGGTTTGTCTGGCTCAGGTTGCTTCACCCGGCCTTATCGGTGTAATGAGCTGAGGGCATTGAGAGGAAGACCGTATGCAAACCAACCTACTGAAACCAAAAACCATCAACGTTGAGCAGCTCGCTGCCAACCGTGCAAAAGTCACGCTGGAGCCTTTCGAGCGCGGCTATGGCCACACTTTAGGCAATGCACTGCGCCGCGTTTTGCTATCCTCGATGGTTGGTCATGCCGCCACCGAAGTGACGATTGCCGGCGTTCTGCATGAGTACTCGTCGATTGACGGCGTGCAAGAAGACGTCGTCAACATTCTGCTCAACCTCAAGGGCGTGGTTTTCAAGTTGCACAACCGCGACGAAGTCACCCTGAGCCTGCGCAAAGACGGCGAAGGTCCTGTGACCGCCGCTGATATCCAGACGCCGCATGATGTTGAAATTATTAATCCTGAGCACGTCATCGTGAACTTGTCGCACGGCGGCAAGATCGACATGCAGATCAAGGTTGAAAACGGTCGTGGCTATGTGCCAGGTACCGTGCGCCGTTATGGCGACGACACGACCAAATCGATCGGTCGTATTGTGCTGGACGCTTCGTTCTCGCCCGTCAAGCGCGTGAGTTACACCGTCGAAAGCGCTCGCGTTGAGCAGCGTACCGACCTTGACAAGTTGGTCCTGGAAATTGAAACCAATGGCGCCGTGTCTGCCGAAGATGCAGTTCGCGCTTCGGCCAAAATTCTGGTTGAGCAACTCGCTGTGTTCGCGCAGCTCGAGGGCAATGAGCTGGCTGCTTTTGACGCACCGGTTCAGCGCAGCTCGCAACAGTTTGACCCGATTCTGCTGCGCCCCGTCGATGAGCTTGAGCTCACCGTGCGTTCTGCCAACTGCCTCAAAGCAGAAAACATTTACTACATTGGCGACCTGATTCAGCGCACTGAGAATGAACTTCTCAAGACGCCAAACCTGGGCCGCAAATCGCTCAACGAGATCAAGGAAGTTTTGGCTTCCCGCGGTCTGACACTGGGCATGCGCCTCGAAAGCTGGCCACCCGCCGGCCTGGACAAGCGTTCATAAAAATTGGCCCCGACAAACGGGGCAGTGCACGGGCAGTACCTGACACGGCTGCCTGAATTAAAAACTGGAAGGAAACAAGCACATGCGACACGGACACGGACTACGTAAACTCAACCGCACCAGCTCACACCGCCTGGCGATGCTGCGCAACATGATGAACTCGCTGATTCAGCACGAGGCCATCAAGACCACGCTGCCTAAAGCCAAAGAACTGCGCCGTGTGGTTGAGCCCATGATCACCTTGGCCAAGGAGCCAACGCTGGCCAACAAGCGTCTGGCTTTTGACCGTCTTCGTGACCGCGACATGGTCGTCAAACTCTTTGCTGAACTCGGCCCTCGTTACAAAGCGCGTCCGGGCGGCTACACACGAATCCTGAAAATGGGTTTTCGCGTGGGTGACAACGCGCCGATGGCGCTGGTCGAGCTGGTTGACCGTCCTGATGTCAGCGAAGAAGCCACCACTGACGGCGCAAAGGCCGAATAAGCGTTACAATCTACGCATACCGCGCGGTGGAGCAGCCTGGTAGCTCGTTGGGCTCATAACCCAAAGGTCGTAAGTTCAAATCTTGCCCGCGCAACCAAAAATCAAGCACCTCGCTTGTCAACGAA
This sequence comes from Polaromonas sp., assembly GCA_044361945.1. GTDB lineage: Bacteria > Pseudomonadota > Gammaproteobacteria > Burkholderiales > Burkholderiaceae_C > Polaromonas. Next base: position 2,174 of record JBIKHX010000041.1, read on the forward strand.
GCCCTCTTAACCGAGGGCTTTTTTGTTTTCGCTCCCCAGTCAGCCCAGCAAAACAAAGCGGCCCTATGACGAGCGAATAATTAAAATTTAGAATTAAAATATTAATTTTTAAGTTAAATTGGTTCAAAATAACTATAAATTAACCCCAACTAGCGGACAAGCATTTGTCTCAATTTGCTAAGCAACTGCTGCGCGATGTGCACTTGAGCGAGCAGCGCATTTTGAAAATGCTGCCTTTGCTGTCGATCCGATCTTATGAGGCAGGCGAAATCATCTGGGGCAAAGGGCGGCCTGTGCTGGCTTGGAACTGCGTCATGACTGGTTTTGTTGCGGCCGCTGAACCGATGGGGCGTGGCGGAATGGTGCCGCTGCATGTGCACGGTCCCCATGCCTGGTTTGGCGAACAGGCGCTACTTGGCGGGCAAGCCTCCCAGGTGGATTATGTTTGCATGACACAGGTCGAGTTGATCGGTATGCGGCAATCTTGCCTGGAGAACGCGCTGCGTGAGGAGCCGGAATTCATGCGGTTCATGTTGCAGCTATTGGCCAGACGCGTTGAGCTGCAAACTGAATTCCAGCTGCTGCTAAGGCTTGGCGGTATGCCGCTGCGTGTCGTCATGGGTCTGGCGCAGTTCTCCGTGAATCAGCCGCAGTCTTTTGCTGCGCAGTTCAATCCACACCCAGAAGACACAGTAGACATCAGCCTCTCGCAAGATCAAATAGCAGCAGTGTGCGGTGTTTCGCGCACCTTGTTTTCTGAGTGCTTGCAGAAATTGGCCAGAGGTGGCTGGGTCAAGTTGCGTTATGGCGGCATGAGCTTGCAATCAGCAGCAGCCTGGCGTTTTTATGCACGCCAGTGGCAACAACGCCAGAGAAGTGTCAGCCGTCAATCCATGAATGAACTGCTGGACGAATTAAGCCGGGCCAGCGTTGCCGCGCTCAGTCCGGTAACACTGCAGTAACTTCGATCTCGATCTTGGCGCGGTCTTCAACCAGGCCGCTGACTTCGACGCAACTCATGGCGGGGAAGTTTTTGCCGATGACTTCGCGGTAAACCGCACCCAAGTCTTTGAGCCGGGCGCTGTATTCGTGGCGATCGATCACGTACCAAGTCATGCGCACCATGTGCTCGGGTCCGGCGCCGCCGGCGCGCAGCACGGCCACGATGTTGAGCAGGGCCTGGCGCGTCTGGGCGATAAAGTCATCGCTCTCAAACTGCTGTTGGGCGTTCCAGCCGATCTGACCGCCGACAAAGATGAGGCTGCCACGTGCCATGACGCCATTGGCATAACCTTTGGGCGCAAGCCAATCTGGGGGCTGAAGTGTTTTCATTGCGGGTTGAAGGAGTTTGTTAGCTTGAAAAAATAAGGGTTGCAGGATCAGATCTGACGCAGCTTGAATCGTTGCAGTTTGCCCGTGTCGGTGCGTGGCAAGGCAGCTACAAATGCGATCTGACGCGGGTACTTGAAAGGTGCCAGCGTGGCCTTGACGTGGTCTTGCAGGGTCTTGACCATGGCGGCGTCACCGGACTGGTCGGGCTTGAGCACGACAAAGGCCTTGACCACCATGCCGCGCTCTTCGTCAGCCACACCGATCACGCCGCATTCGGCCACAGCCGGGTGCTTGAGCAGTGCGTCCTCAACTTCAGGGCCGCCGACGTTGTAGCCTGAAGTCACAATCATGTCGTCGTCGCGGGCCTGAAAGAAAAAGTAACCGTCTTCGTCTTGAATGAAGGCGTCACCCGGGTAGTTCCAGCCAGCCTTGACGTATTTTTGCTGGCGCTCGTCCTGCATGTACCGGCAGCCGGTCGGGCCCATCACCGCCAGCTTGCCGATGCTGCCGCGTGGAAGCTCATGACCTTCAGCATCGACCACCTTGGCGCGGTAGCCCGGTACCACCTTGCCGATGGCGCCGCGGCGCATTTCTTCCGGCGGTGAGGAAATGAAGATATGAAACATTTCGGTGGCGCCAATGCCATCGGTCATCTCGATGCCGGTGGCTTCTTTCCAGAGCTGGCGCGTGGCGTCGGGCAGGCCTTCGCCTGCGCTCACACACACGCGAAGCCGGGGCAAAGGCGTTTCACGCGCAAACACGGCCATCTGCCGGTAAAAGGTGGGCGCGGTGTAGCAGATGGTGGCGCCGACGTCGGCCATCAGCTGCACCATGGCCTGCGGTGTGTAAGGCACGCTGGGAAATAGGACTGAGGCGCCGGTCCACATCGGGAAGATCAACAAGCCGCCCAGCCCGAAAGTAAAAGCCAGCGGCGGCGAACCCATCACGATGTCATCAGGCGTGGCGCGCAGCACGTGGCGTGGCCAGGTCTCGCAATAGGCCAGCACATCGCGATGGGTATGTACGGCAGCCTTGGGGGAGCCCGTGGTACCAGATGTGAATGCGAGGATGGCGATGTCGTCGGCCGACGTCGGGCAGGCTGTGGTCAAACCATTTTTAGCAGCAGCCAGAGTTTCCAGCGCATCAGGGTTGTCCGGCTGGTTAAAAGCAATCGAGGTCTTGAGTTGCGGCTGCTGGGCTTGCGCCATTTCCAGTTCAGCCAGCAACTTGCCATCGCACAAGGCCAGGGCCGGCTCGGCTTTGAGAATGACCTCGGCGAGCTCCTTGGCGCGCAACAGCGGCATGGTCGTCACCGCCACCAGACCGGCATGTACCACACCCAACCAGGCCAGCGCCATATTCACCGAATTGCCACCGCGCAAGAGCACGCGGTTACCGGGCACCAGGCCGTAGTCTTCGGTCAGTACCTGTGCAATGCGGCGGATGCGCTCACCGGCTTCGGCGTAGCTCAGCAAGGCGTGTTCAGAGCGCAGAAAGGGGCGCGCTGACCAGCCCTGTTGCGATGCCCGCGATAAGAGCGCCGCCACCAGATTGGCCTGCGCGGGGATCTTCAGTTCAGGTGCGTCGTAGCATAGCTGCGGCCACTGGTCAGCGCCGGGCAGACGCTCATGCACAAAGCGGTCGGTCTGGGCTGAAGAGGCGGTCACGGCGGGCGCTGAAACTGGTGGGGTCATGGTGCGAGCAAGGCCTTTCCAATGATGAGTTGTTGCACTTCGGTAGCGCCCTCGTAAATGCGCAGAGAGCGGATGTCGCGGTACAGACTCTCGACCTTGGTGCCCACCTTCACACCTAAGCCGCCGTGCATTTGCAGCGCCATGTCGATCACGCGCTGGGCGTTTTCGGTGGCGCACATCTTGGCCATTGCTGCGGCCACGCTGCGCGCTTGACGGCCGGCATTGCCCGAGCTCTCTGGGCTTGCGCCGCTCTCATGGGCGTCGCGCATCCAGGCGGCGCGGTAGGTCAGCAGGGCGGCAGCTTCTATCAAGGCCGCCATCTCACCCAGCTTGGCTTGGGTGAGCTGGAAGTCGGCCAGCCGTTGGCCAAACATCTTTCGGGCTTGCGCGTGGGCCACCGCTTCGGCCAGCGCACGGCGCGCCATGCCCAGCGCCGCCGCGGCCACCGAGGCGCGAAAAATATCCAGCGTCTGCATTGCCAGCTTGAAGCCGCCATCGAGCGGGCCGAGCTGTGCGTCAGCGCTCAGGGCGCAATCAGTGAACTGCAGGCTGGCCAGCGGATGCGGTGCCATCAGCGCGATGTGCTCGCTACTGTCGAGCCCGGCGCGTGGCGCATCCACGATGAAAGCGGTCATACCGCGCGTGCCGGCACCCGGCGTGGTGTTGGCGAAAGTGACATAAAAATCGGCCATGTCGCCGTTGCTGATCCAAGTCTTGCTGCCTTGCAAGGTCCAGCCGCGTGCATCACGCACGGCTGATGTGCGCAGTGCCCCTGCGTCCGAGCCAGCCTCGGCCTCGCTCAGTGCAAAGGCGGCGATCTTGCGGCCACTGGCGACGCCCGGTAAATATGCAGCCTGCTGCGCCGGCGTGCCGGCCAGCGTGATGGCGCCACTGCCCAGGCCCTGCATGGCCAGCGAGAAGTCGGCCAGAGGCGAGTAAAAAGCCAGGGTTTCGCGCAGCACCACCAGCGCGCGCGAATCGAGTTTTTCGAGCGCGCCGCCGGCACTGGCCGGCACGCAGTAGCGCAGCCAGCCGGCGCTGCCCAGGCGCTGCACCCAGTCGCGACAGGCGCGGCGGTCATCGCGCTCGTCGACCTGCTGCTGCGCTGTCCAGGCGGCCAGATCGGCGGCCAGTGTGCGGTGCACCGGGTCAAAAAACGGCAGATTGAAGTGGTCTGCCGGAGGCACTAATTCGGAGTTCAGGACGACACTATTCTGCATGTCAGTCGCCTCCGAACACAGGTGTTTGCTTGGCCGCAAAGGCATCGAAGGCGCGCTTGAAGTCCTGTGTCTGCATGCAAATGGCTTGAGCCTGCGCTTCAGCTTCCAGGGCCTGGTCCAGCGTCATGGCCCATTCCTGATGCAGCATGGTTTTGGTCATGCCGTGCGCAAACGTCGGGCCGCTGGCGAGGTTTTTTGCCATCGCCTGCGCGGCAGCCAGCAGCTCGCCAGACTCATGCAGCGAATTGAAAAACCCCCATTGCAAGCCCTCTTCAGCGCTCATACCGCGGCCGCTAAAGAGCAGCTCTGAAGCGCGCCCCTGGCCGATCAGCCGTGGCAGCAGCGCACAGGCGCCCATGTCAGCACCGGCCAGACCGACGCGGGTGAATAAAAAGGCTGTCTTGGCGCGTGGTGTGCCTAGCCGCATGTCTGCGGCCAGCGCCATCATGGCGCCTGCACCTGCGCAGATGCCATCAATCGCTGCAATGATCGGCTGTGGACACAAGCGCATGGCTTTGATCAGGTTGCCCGTCATGCGGGTGAACTCGAGCATCTCAGGCATCGTCATCTGCGTCAAAGGACCGATGATTTCATGGACATCACCACCAGAGCAAAAATTACCACCCGCACCTGTGAGCACCACTGCTTTGACGTCGGTACTCTGCTCCAGCGTGCGAAACATATCTCGCAACTCAGCATACGAATCAAAGGTTAAGGGGTTTTTGCGCTCGGGACGGTTCAAGGTGATCGTGGCCACCCCGGCGTCAAAAGCGTAGGAAAAATGTTTAGCCTCATACCCGGCCATTGCATGGAACTGCGGGCGCATCGGGTTGCTGTCGGTGATGAAGTGCTTCATGGATTCACTGGTTCAGGTTAAGGGTCAAGAGGGTTAGATGCCGGCGCTACGTGATGGTGTTGCTTGACCTTGCCCAGCAATTTATGCAGCGCATCGATTTCCCGAGCAGACAGACCACCGAACGCCTCGACGATCCAGCCTTCATGCTGATGCGCCATGTCTGCGAAGGTCTTGCGTCCAAGCGCAGTCAGCCTCACCCGGAAGGCGCGGCGGTCGCCGGCAACGGCCAGGCGCTCAACCAGGCCTTCAGTGACAAGTTGGTCCGTGATGCCGGTGATGTTGCCGCCAGTGACCATCATGCGGCGGGACAGCTCTTTCATTTTGAGACCATCCTGGCTGCGTTCGAGCTGCGACATCAGGTCAAAGCGTGGCAGCGTGGTGTCAAAGCGCTCGCGCAGTTCGGCGCGCACCTGCTTTTCAATCAGCTGCGTGCAGGTCAGCAAACGCAGCCACAGGCGCAAGGCCTCCGGGTGTTCACTGTGACCGCGGGCTTCCATGTCCATGAAGGGCTTTCTCTCAGGTTTATTCGATGGCGGCGGGGCGGGCCGCACTGGCTGCTGCTGCCTGCGCAGCGCCGGTAGCAAGGGTTTGCTGCTTGGCCAATTCGCGGTACAGCTGGTCGCGCCCGCTTAAGTAGGGCAGTGGCCATTCGACATAACGGCTTTGCAGCTTGGCCGCTTCGTGCAGCGTCCAGGCCGGGTCTGCCAAATGCGGCCGGGCAATGGCGCACAGATCGGCACGGCCGGCGGCAATGATGCTGTTGACATGGTCCACCTCGGAGATTGCGCCCACGGCAATGGTCTGGATGTCGACCTCGTTGCGGATGCGGTCGGCAAACGGCGTCTGGTACATGCGGCCATAGACCGGCTTGGCGGCGCGGGTGGTCTGGCCGGAGGACACGTCGATGAAATCGCAGCCGGCGGCCTTGAAGAGCCGCGCCATAGCCACCGCGTCGTCGGCCGTGTTGCCGCCAGGCGCCCAGTCATGCGCAGATATACGCACGCTCATGGGCTTGTCGGCGGGCCACACGGCGCGCATGGCGGCAAACACCTCGAGCGGGTAGCGGCAGCGCTTGGCCAGATCGCCACCGTAGTCGTCGGTGCGCAAATTGGTCAGCGGCGTGATGAAGCTCGACAGCAAATAACCGTGCGCGCAGTGCAGCTCGAGCCAGTCAAAACCGGCCTCGGCGGCGTAGCGCGTGGATTGCACAAACAGCGCGGTGATGCGGTCCATGTCAGCGCGTGTCATGGCTTGCGGCAGCGCGTTGTTGGGGCCGTAAGCCACGCTGCTGGCGGCTGTCAAGGGCCAGTTGCCGGTGGGTAGCGGCTCGTCAGCGGCTTCCCAGCCGACTTGCGTCGAACCCTTGGGGCCGCTGTGACCCAGCTGCATGCCGGCGCGCGCGCCATTGCCCGCGCTGTGGATAAAGTTGACGATGCGCTGCCAGGCGTGCATCTGTGCCTCGTTCCACAGGCCCGGGCAGCCAGGGGTGATGCGGCCTTCGGTGCAGGGCGCGGTCATCTCAGCAAAGATAAGTGCTGCGCCGCCCAGCGCGCGGGCGCCCAGATGCACCAGGTGAAAATCTTGAGGCATGCCATCGACGGCGTTGTAGGTGGCCATCGGCGACACCACGATGCGGTTCTTCAGCTCGACAGAGCGCACTTTCAAGGGCAGTAGCATGGGCGGTGGCGCTGCCTTGCCGGCAGTCGGGCCGGCCAGCCAGCGCTCATAGTCCTGTAGCCAGGCGGCGTCACGCACGCGCAGGTTTTCGTGGCTGATGCGCTGGGAGCGTGTCAATAGCGAATAGAAAAACTGCTCGGCCTCCATACCGCTGTAGCGGTCTACGTGTTCAAACCATTCGGTGGAATTGCGCGCAGCGTTCTGAATCTTTAGTACCTCGACAGATCGCACGGCTACATAGTTTTGCAAGGCCTGAGCAATGTCATCCGTCGCTGCCAGGCAGCGGCTCAGCTCAATAGCGTCTTCCAGGGCGAGCTTGCTGCCACTGCCTATTGAAAAGTGCGCCGTGTGCGCCGCATCGCCCATCAGCACCAACGGCACCTGCTTGCCGGCAATGTCTTGCGTGTGAACCCAGTGCTCGCACACCACGCGCGGAAAGCGAATCCAGATGGCCGAGCCGCGCACATGGGTGGCGTTGTTCATGAGCGCGTTGCCGTCTAGGTACTTGGCAAACAACTTTTCGCAAAAGGCGATGCCCTCCTCTTGGCTCATGGCGTCCAGACCGTGCGCCTGCCACACCGCCTCTGGTGTCTCGACGATGAAGGTCGCGGTGTCGGCGTCAAACTGGTAGGCGTGCGCGGCGAACCAGCCATGCTCGGTCTGCTCGAAGGCGAAGGTGAATGCGTCGAATTTTTTGTGCGTTCCCAGCCAGACAAAGCGGCAGGCGCGCAGGTCAATGTCGGGCTTGAAGGTGTCTGCATAACGCGTGCGCACCCGGCTGTTCAGGCCATCGCAGGCAATCACCAGATCGGCCTGGTACTGTGCCGCCAGCGCCTGATCGTCCTCGACCTCCGTTTCAAACACCAGCGCGACGCCGAGCTCAAGGCAACGATCTTGCAGGATGTTGAGCAGGCGCTTGCGTCCTACGCCGCAAAAACCATGGCCGCCTGAGCGCACGCTGCGGCCCTTGAAGAAGACCTCAATGTCGTCCCAGTGGTTGAAAGCCTCGCCAATCAGATTGGCACTGACAGGGTCAGCGCTGCGCAGGTTGTCCAGCGTCTGATCCGACAGCACCACGCCCCAGCCAAAGGTGTCAAAGGGACGGTTGCGCTCGACCACAGTGATCTGATGCGCCGGGTTTTGGAGCTTCATCAGCACGGCAAAGTAAAGGCCGGCGGGTCCGCCGCCCAGGCAAAGAATATTCATGTTGGCACTATCAGC
>JBIKHX010000341.1:0-3012 GCA_044361945.1 Polaromonas sp.
CAGCACCCCGCCCACCGATGGGTCAATGGCCACCACTTGGATGGCCAGGATCATCTCGTCTTGACCGACGATGGCTGCGAAAGGAAATGTGGACGCCATGAAAAACCCGATTCAATGATTGAAAAAATACGATCTAAATTAGCTTCGAGTGATTTGTTGATTTTCTTAAACAGGCACCTAAAAAACTGCCATTTTGTAGTTTAAAAGTCATAAAAATTGCTTTGGGTGGCTAAAAAATAGGTTTGGAGTAGATGAAGTGTCAATTAATTGTTTCACTCAAGTGTCAATTTAACTTGACGATTTGTCAAATGTAGGTAAATTACAGGTCTGTCAATGACATCTTCGGGACAAACATGGACGCCTTGCTGGAGTGGATCCAATCGCCTTCGCACTTGAAAAAGCTTTCCCGGGAAAGTCTGTCTGGCTTGGCCGTCGAATTGCGCGAGCGTTTGATTCAGACGGTTTCTCAAACAGGCGGTCACTTCAGCTCTAACCTGGGCACGGTTGAGCTCACCATCGCCCTGCACTATGTCTACAACACCCCGGAAGACAGACTGGTCTGGGATGTGGGTCATCAAACGTATCCCCACAAAATTTTGACCGGCCGCAACGAGCGCATGAGCACCTTGCGCCAGCAGGGCGGCTTGAGTGGCTTTCCCCGGCGCGAAGAAAGCGTCTACGACGCTTTTGGCACTGCGCATTCGTCAACCAGCATCTCTGCCGCCTTCGGCATGGCCGTTGCCGCCAAGCAAACCGGAAGCCAGCGCAGGTCCGTGGCGATCATCGGAGATGGCGCGCTCACCGCCGGCATGGCTTACGAGGCGATGAACAACGCGGGCGCCAGCCAATGCGACTTGCTCGTCATCTTGAACGACAACGACATGTCCATCAGCCCGCCGGTAGGGGCTTTGAATCAATACCTCGCGCAATTGATGTCGGGCCGCTTTTACACAGAAGCCAAAAAATGGGGTGAGCAAGTGCTGCGCAACGCGCCGCCTTTGTTTGACTTGGCCAGGCGCATTGAGCAACAAACACAAAACCTGATTGCCCCCGACACCATTTTTGAAAAGTTAGGGTTCACTTATACCGGCCCCATTGATGGCCATGATGTTCATGGCCTGGTGGAGGCCTTGCAAAAATTGCGTGGAGCCACAGGGCCGCAGTTTTTACATGTGGTTACCCGCAAGGGCCAAGGTTATGCCAAAGCCGAAGCTGACCCGGTGGCCTACCACGGCCCCGGCAAGTTTGACCCCGCCGTGGGCCTCAGCCCTGCGGCCAGTTCCAAAGTCACTTACACCCAGGTCTTCGGGCAATGGATTTGTGACATGGCCGCCAAAGACCCCCGCCTGGTGGGCATCACGCCGGCCATGCGGGAAGGTTCGGGCCTGTTGGAGTTCAGCCAGCGCTTTCCCGGCCGCTACCACGACGTCGGGATTGCTGAGCAACACGCTGTGACATTTGCAGCCGGCCTGGCTTGCGAAGGCCTCAAGCCTGTGGTGGCCATCTACTCGACGTTTTTGCAAAGAGCGTATGACCAGATGATCCATGACGTGGCCTTGCAAAACCTGCCCGTGGTGTTTGCTCTGGACCGGGCCGGCCTGGTCGGGCCCGATGGCCCTACGCATGCCGGCATGTACGACATCTCATTTACCCGCTGCATACCAAATATGAGCGTGGCTTGCCCGGCAGACGAGAACGAATGCCGGCAATTGCTCAGCACCGCTTATGCACAAGACCACCCCGTTACTGTGCGTTACCCCCGCGGGGCTGGCGTGGGTGCGGCGGTCGACAAAGATTTGAGCCCCTTGCCGTTTGGTCAGGCGAAGATCGTGCGCCAGGGGCAGGGTGTTGCCTTTCTGGCTTTTGGCCCGCTGCTCTATGAAGCGCTGAAAGTGGCCGAAACAATGGACGCCACCGTGGTCAATATGCGCTGGGCCAAGCCACTGGACGTGCAAACCTTGACAGACATTGCACTTTCTCACGACAGACTGATCACCCTGGAAGATGGCACCCGCAAAGGCGGTGCCGGTGCTGCTGTTCTTGAGGCTCTGCAAGACCTGGGCATGGCCAAGCGGGTACTGGTCATCGGCTTTGAAGACGAATTCACGGAGCACGGCGACCCCGGCGTATTGATGAAGCAATACGGCTTGACTGCGCCCGGTATTCAAAAACGCATGTCGGATTTCTGGCCCGATCTGCAAGCTGAAAAATTACTCAGAAGGGTTGCCTGAATGGCTGTCTGGACATTAGGGCTGAACCACCGTACGGCGCCCATTGACTTGCGCGAGAGGTTTGCGTTTGCCTCTGAAAAATTGGGGCAGTCTTTGCTTGGTTTGCGCCAGAGTTTTGCAAGTCACAAAGAGGTGGCCATCTTGTCCACCTGTAACCGGACAGAAATTTACTGCGCGGGTGATCAGGTGCAGGGCCCGCAAACACTCGCCTGGTTGGCAGAAACCGGTCAAACACCGGTCGACGTATTGAAGTCTCACACCTACCAGTTAGAAGGCGATGCTTCAGCGCGCCACGCCTTCAGAGTCGCCAGCGGTCTTGACTCTATGGTTCTGGGGGAGACCCAAATTTTGGGTCAACTCAAAGATGCAGTTCGCTTTGCAGCCGACTCCGGCGCACTGGGCAGCACGCTGAACCAGCTTTTTCAGCGCTCTTTTGCCGTAGCCAAAGAAGTGCGTACCACCACCGAAATTGGAATGCACTCCGTGAGCATGGCGGCAGCCAGCGTACGGCTGGCAAATCGTATCTTTGAAAACATCAAAGACACCCATGTCTTGTTTGTCGGCGCCGGCGACATGATTGAGTTGTGCGTGGCACATTTCGCGGCTAAATCGCCAAGCTCTATCACCATTGCCAACCGTACCGCTGACAGAGCCGATGCTTTGGCAGCGCAACACGGCGCTCAATGCATTGCACTGGCGGATCTGCCGTCTCAGTTGCATCGATTTGATATTGTCATCAGTTGCACTGCCAGCACATTACCCTTGATCGGTTTGGGCGCCG
>JBIKHX010000343.1:0-2990 GCA_044361945.1 Polaromonas sp.
GCTTTGGCGGTGGCCGGTGTGTCTGCCAGCTTGGGCGCAACCGGAGCAGCAGGCTGCGCTGACGACTCTGCCGGGGCTACGGGTGCCGCCACAGGTGCAGGAACGGCAGGGACTGGCGAAGTTGCGGCAGCAGGCGCGGCATCGGCAGGCGCGGTGCTGGCGGCTGGCACAGCAGCCGGCACCGTATCTGGGGCAATGGCAGGGGCAGCCTCAGCGGGTGTAGTCGGGGCTGAGGTGGCCACAACGGCAGCGGCCGGCGGGGCGCTCAGCAGCTTGCTGCGAGCCCAGTGTTGCGCCAGTTGCAAGCGGTCCAGCGTGAAAACGTCCGGATGCAGCCAGGCGGTGGTGCCTACCGACAGGGCTGCCAGCGAAGTGATAGCCACCAACCAGCGAACATAGTCGCCACGCCCGCGCTGCGTGCGCACTTTATCTTTGCTTGGTTTGTTTTTCTTTTTTGCGTCAGCGCCGCCGGAAAAAGTAAAGACCTCGGTGCTGGCGGACGCGCGTGAGCCGGGGGCATCAAAGCCCAGTGGATCGATACCCGCAGGGTCGGCTTGTACCGCTTCGCCGGGCTCAGGGGCCTGCATTTTTTCAAGCAATGCTGAGACGGCGCCTTCGCAACCGTCTTCACGGCCCTGGGCCAGCATGGCTTGGGCTTGTTCGGGCGTGGGTGCCTCTATGTCCCAGCGCAACATGCGCCGGTCAAAGGACTCAAAAATCTTGCGGCTGCGGGCGCTGGTGCCCAGCAGTAAAACGATGCGAATATTGGCGCCGGGAAAGTTTTGCACCAAGCGGGCCAGCAGCTGCACTTCATGATCGGCGAGGGCGCCGGCATCGTGCACGATCATGATGCGGGAGGCCGAGTCAAGGCCGGAGAGCTTCATGGCTTGCTCGACCGACTGGCTGGCCAACACTTCGTTAAAGCGGGTCAGCATGGCCGCTGTGTCCGCCGGGAAATAAACCTCCAGCTGGCTGGTCGGCGAACTCTCGCGCAAACGTGCGAACAACAAGCGGCTGTAATGGTCCAGCGCAGCTTCTCGGTTGCTCGACAAGGCCAGGCTGCGGCCATCACGCAGGAGACCCGCTACGCAGCCTTCAAGACGCAGGCGGTCGGCATGGCGGAAATAGACTGACGACATACCCGCGGCATCCAGGTTCACGTTGACATTGAATTCGCTCATGCTTGACGCTCCACAGGATTTTCAAGCTCGCCCTTGGCATTAAAGCGCATTGCCGCCGGCACTTTAGGCTGCGGCCGGGGCATCGGCTCGACCCCGGGACGCACTTGCGCCAAGCTGAAGACGTAGGCGATGACCGGGGCCACAGCATGGTACAGGGCTTCAGGAATCGTCTTGTTGACCTCGGTCGTGAAGTACAAAGCACGGGCCAGCTGAGGCGAGGAAAAAATTTCTACGCCGTGGAGTCTAGCTTCTTCGCGAATACGGGCAGCCATGTGGTCGGCGCCCTTGGCCAACAGGACAGGCGCACCGTCCGAGCTGGGGTCATACGACAGCGCAATGGCAAAGTGTTCAGGGTTGGTGATGACGACATCTGCGTCCTTAACACTGTCCATCATGCGGGCGTTGGCCATCTCGCGCTGGCGCCGGCGGATTTGCTGCTTGACCTCGGGCCGGCCTTCCATGTCCTTCATTTCGTCCTTGACCTCTTGCTTGGTCATGCGCATGCGCTTCATGAAAGACCAGCGCTGGTAAGGAGCGTCCAACAAAGCAATCAGCACCAGACTGAGCGTGAGCCAGAGAGCCGACTTGGTGAGCAGCGTTCCGGCAATCGCTAAGGCCGGCTCCAGGTTCATATTGCCCAGACGGATCAGCTCGTTCATGTGCTTGTCAACCAGCGCCCAGAGCACACCCGCGACCAGCGAGAACTTGGCCAGCGACTTGAGCAACTCCACCGCAGCGCGAGTGCCCAGCATGCGTTTAATGCCTTCCAGAGGGCTGAGCTTGCTGAACTTGGGGGCTACGCTTTTCAGGGAGAAATGAAAGCCGCCGGTCGCGCCTGAGGCCAGGATGGCCACAATGGCTGTCACCGCCAACACCGGCAAAACCAGCAGCATGGCTTCAAGCAACTGGCTGGCAAAAGTGGCCGGCAGCAGCGTGGGGGTGTCCAGTGTGCGGCGGTCAAAGGTAAAGCTGCTTTTCAGCATGTCCGACAGGCGGGAGACCCACACCCCTCCCATCATCAGCAGGGTAAAGACGGCCCCAATCATCACGGCGGCGGCGGGCAGCTCAGTCGAGCGGGCCACCTGACCGTCTTCACGCGCGCGTTTGAGCCGCCGCGCTGTGGGTTCTTCGGTGCGTTCTGAGCCGCTTTCAGACATGGCCGCTCACCTTGAAAATCAATTGCATCATGGCAGGCCCGCCAGGCTGCGGATCTGCAGCAGTCCTTGCAACCACAGCCACTGAATCCGACTGCCGATATTGGCCAGCGACAAGAGCAGCACCACAAAACCGACCACGATGGTGGCTGGTAGACCCACGGAAAAAATATTCAAGCTTGGCGCTGCACGCGTGACCACGCCCAGACCGATGCTGATGAAAAGCAAGGTCACCATGACTGGCAAAGCCGTGAGCAAAGCGCCTAAAAAGATCATGGAGCTCCAGCTGACCAGCTGGGCGTAAGCCTGCGGCCCGAACAGCGAACTGCCCACGGGCAAAGTGGCAAAGCTCTCCAAAATAAGGGCCAGCAGCATGGCGTGACCACCCAGACTGACGAAGATCAGTGTCGACAAAATCAGCAAAAACTGCGCGATCACCGGCACGTTACCCAGGTTGGGGTCGATCAAGCTGGCCATCGACAAGCCCATGGAGTTAGAAATTGTCTGGCCGGCTACAACCACCGCAGCGGTGACAATTTGCAGTGCCAAACCCATGAAGACGCCGATCAGCAGCTGGTTGCCTATTTCAAGCAGTCCGGCCGGTGACAGCGGATCAATGTCTGGCCAGGTGAACAGCGGATACACCATCACCGAC
>JBIKHX010000344.1:0-2986 GCA_044361945.1 Polaromonas sp.
AATAACCGGACGGCCCATCATTGAACTAGACGCTGCGCTGGGCTTCGAAGGGCCCCGCACCGTGGCAGTCATCGATGAAGCCTGGTGCATTGGCTGCACTCTGTGTTTGCCGGTGTGCCCCACGGACGCCATTGTGGGCAGCAACAAGCGCATGCACAGCGTGATCGAGCTGGACTGCACAGGTTGCGAGCTGTGTCTGCCAGTATGTCCTGTTGATTGCATCAGCCTGGTCAACGTCAGCGGCGTGCAAACCGGCTGGAGCGCATGGTCAGCGCCTCAAGCAGAGGCAGCCCGAGAGCGCTATAAAGTTCACCAGATCCGGCTGGCAAAAGAGCCACTTGCCAGGGCCAGGCGGCTGGAAATAAAAGCCGAATCCAAACTGGCAGACCTGGCGACTCTCACCAAGCACACCGAGCCCGCAGAGCTGGAAGCCAAGCGCACCGTCATCGAAGCTGCGCTGGTCCGGGCCAGAGCCCGACGCGGCGAAGCCGGTTAAACCCGGCTAAACCGGGCTGCTCGCCGCGACCGGCAGCTCCGGTTTCAAGCAGGCAAGACTGTCAGGCCCAGCACCGTTGGCTCAAAAGCGTGCAGCGAAGTTGCGCCCCCCGTGTGCAAAAACAGCACTTTTTCGTCCGGCTTGAAGTAGCCCTGACGCGCCAGACCAATCAGGCCGGCCATGATTTTCCCGGTGTAGACCGGGTCCAGCAAAATCGCCTCGGTGCGCGCGAGCATCTGCACGGCCTCAACCATGGCTGCGTTAGGCACCGAGTACTTGGGGCGCCACCAGTTACCGAAACTCAACACTGCCTCACGCGGCACTGTGATGTTCAGACCCAGCAGGTCGGCCACGGCCTGGGCTTCCTTGTGGACCAAGGGGTCCTGGTCCAATGGATCGCGGCTGACACCGATGCCGATGATAGGAATAGGAATATGGTTGCCCAAAAAACCCGCCAGCAAGCCGCCATGCGTGCCGGAACTGCCTGAACCTACAACAACTTTGTCGATCTGCACACCTTGCTCGAAAAACTGCTGCTGCAGCTCCTGCGCACAGGCCACGTAACCCAGCCCGCCAATGGCGTTAGAGCCGCCGCCGGGAACGATGTAGCCTTTGCGACCCTGGCTGGCCAGTTCGGCAGCCACCTTCTCCATGGCCGCCAGCATGTTCGTGCCAGCCGGCACCACCGTGATCGCCTCGACACCCATCAGGCGAAACAAGAAATTGTTACCGCTAGCGTCTGCATGGTAGCTTTCGGGTACGCGCTCTTCAATGACGAAGCGGCATTTCATGCCCTCCTTGATGGCGGCCGACAAGGTCGCGCGGCAGTGGTTGGACTGGGGAGCGCCGCATGTGATCAGCGTGTCGGCACCCTGCGACAGCGCATCCGCAGCCAGGAATTCCAGCTTGCGGGTCTTGTTGCCACCGGGCGTCAAGCCCAGCATGTCATCGCGTTTGATCCAGACCTCAGGGCCCTGACCCTGCGGGCACAGCTTAGCCAGCGCCTTGGTGAAATGGGGCAACAACTCGAGAGGCGTGGCACCGATGGTGTAGCGACGGCGGGGAAAACGGGATAAATCCATGGTCAGACACTCCGGGTGAAAAAGACTGAAAAATCGACGCCGTGCTGCAGCAGCGCGAAAAACACGCGCAGCGTGCGTTACCCAAGCCTGAGTGTCGCCTATCAGTGATCCGCGCAGTTGTGGCTCTCAGGCCGTGGATCCGGCCATGGCTGCAAAAGCCTTCACCACCTCTGGAGGCGCCTGCACCAGCTCGACCAGCACACCCTCGCCGGCAATCGGAAACTCCTCGCTGGCCTTAGGATGCAAAAAACAGATGTCAAAACCGGCTGCGCCTTTGCGTATGCCGCCGGGCGCAAAGCGCACACCTTGCGCAGTGAGCCAAGTCACAGCCTGAGGCAAATCATCAATCCATAAACCCACATGGTTGAGCGGTGTGTTGTGAACGGCTGGTTTTTTATCCGCATCCAAAGGCTGCATCAGGTCAACTTCGACCTTGAAAGGCCCTGCCCCTAGTGTGCAAATGTCTTCATCGACGTTTTCACTTTCACTGACAAAGTGACCTTCGACACTCAGCCCGAGCATGTCCACCCACAGCGTGCGCAAGCGGTCTTTGCTGATGCCGCCGATGGCAATTTGTTGGATACCGAGGACTTTGAATGGACGCGTCATGAGGGAACTCCTTGGGAATGGATGAAAGGCGTGCCGGCTCAGACGAACTCGACAATCGGCTGGTCCACCGTCAGGGACTCGCCCTTGCTCGCCAGCACCTTGCCCACCACGCCGTCGGCAATGGCAAACAACACGTTTTCCATCTTCATGGCTTCAATCACTGCCACGCGTTCTCCGGCCTGCACTTTCTGACCGACCTGCACGGCTACATCGACCAGCAAACCGGGCATGGGCGAGAGCACGTAGCGGCTCAAGTCAGGTGGCGCCTTGAAAGGCATCAGCGCATGCAACTCGGCCGCGCGCGGTGACAGCACCAGCGCGTCCAGCCGTGTGCCGTTGTGGATGACGCGGATGGCCAGCGGGTTCTTACCAACGCCGCGCTCGACTTGCGCTACAAAAGCAAGGCCATTGACGTTACCGCGCAAGCGCGCTCCGCCCAAATGCCAGCTGCTAGAAATTTTAAAAATCTTGCCGCCGGTCTCGACCACACTCGATCCAGAGCCCGCCTGAAAGTCACGCAGCAGCACCGGTTGCGAGCTGTTTTTGCCAGCGGCACCCATACCGACCACCACAAATTCTTCGCTGACAGTGAGGCCGTGGCCTGGTAACTGCCCGCTGATGCCGGCGGCCCGGTAGAGCATCCGGCGATTGACATAGGCGGCCAGCGCCACCAGAAAGTCCGGGTCCTCATGCGGCACGTCTTCGGCCTTGAAGCCCTGGCTGTAGTTCTCGGCAATGAAGCCGGTGTTGAAGTCGCCCGCCACAAACTTGGGGTGTGCCAGCAAAGCGGCTTGGAAAG
>JBIKHX010000346.1:0-2957 GCA_044361945.1 Polaromonas sp.
GAAAGTTTCAGACATGAGCAGACAGTATTTCGGCACCGACGGTATACGCGGCACGGTGGGCCAGCCGCCCATCACGCCTGACTTTGTGCTGCGTCTGGCCCACGCTGTGGGTCGTGTTTTAAAGCGTAGCGAAGAGCGCCCGACGGTGCTGATCGGTAAAGACACCCGCATCTCGGGTTACATGCTGGAGAGCGCTCTCGAGTCCGGCTTTAATTCCGCCGGTGTGGATGTGGTGCTGCTGGGGCCATTGCCCACGCCCGGTGTAGCCTACCTGACGCGCGCTCAGCGGGCCAGTCTGGGCGTGGTCATCAGCGCCAGCCACAACGCTTTTGCCGACAACGGCATCAAGTTCTTCAGCGCGCAGGGCAGCAAACTGCCCGATGCTTGGGAGCAATCGGTCGAAGCCGCCTTGCAAGAGCCGCCCGTCTGGGCCGAGTCCGCCAAACTGGGCAAAACGCGCCGCTTGGATGAAGCGGCGGGGCGTTATATCGAGTTTTGCAAAAGCACTTTTGCCAATGACCTCACGCTCAAGGGGCTGAAGATCGTGGTCGATGCAGCGCATGGCGCGGCGTACCACATTGCACCCAAGGTGTTTCATGAACTCGGCGCCGAA
Organism: Polaromonas sp.; assembly: GCA_044361945.1. GTDB lineage: Bacteria > Pseudomonadota > Gammaproteobacteria > Burkholderiales > Burkholderiaceae_C > Polaromonas. Next base: position 614 of record JBIKHX010000346.1, read on the forward strand.
GTGATCTGTATCGGCTGCGCACCCAACGGCCTGAACATCAACGACGGCGTGGGCGCCACCCACCCGCAGGCTCTGATCGAGGCCGTTAAGGCCAACAGCGCCGACTATGGCGTGGCGTTGGACGGTGATGCCGACCGGCTGCAACTGGTGGATGCGAACGGCCGGCTGTTCAATGGCGACGAGGTGCTGTACCTGATGGTGCGCGAACGCCTGGCCCGCGGTGAGGCGGTGCCTGGCGCCGTCGGCACCCTGATGACCAACCTGGCGGTCGAGCAGGCACTGACCTCTCGCGGCGTGCAGTTTGTGCGTGCCAAGGTCGGTGACCGCTATGTGCTCGAAGAGCTCGAAAAAAATGGCTGGCTGCTGGGCGGCGAGGGTTCGGGCCATCTGCTGGCGTTGGACAAACACACCACGGGTGACGGCCTGGTCAGCGCGCTGCAGGTTTTGCAGGCTTGCGTTCGCAGCGGCCAGCCCTTGTCGCAGTTGCTGTCTGACGTGACGCTGTTTCCCCAAACGCTGATTAATCTGCGATTGCAGCCGGGGCATGACTGGCAATCCAGCGCAGCGCTCAAAGCGATGACCCGCAGCGTGGAAGCTGAGCTTGGTAACACCGGCCGTATTTTGATTCGTGCCAGCGGTACCGAACCACTGCTGCGCGTCATGGTCGAGGCGCAAGACGCCGTGCAAGCCAAGACCTGCGCCGAGCGACTGGTGGCTGCAGCCCAACTGCCCTGAAGTCTACGAACAAGCTGCTGCCATGCCTTTGCTGCCGATCACTGTCCGTCTGGCCGATTACCGAAATGACGATGACGCCCGCGCCCTGGTCGGCCTGCTCGACGCTTACGCGCGCGACCCGGCAGGCGGAGGTGAACCCTTGAGCGACTTTGCCAAAACCTATTTACCCGCAGCGCTGGCAGCGCGCTCCCAGGCGTTCAGCGTGATGGCTTTTGACGGTGATGTGCCGGTCGGGCTGATCAATTGCTTGGAAGGTTTTTCCACTTTTGCCTGCCGCCCGCTGGTCAATGTGCATGATGTGGTGGTGCTGGCCAGTCACCGGGGCCGCCGAATCGGTGAGTTGATGCTGGCCTTGGTCGAAGAGCTGGCGCTGGCGCGAGGCGCCTGCAAGCTGACGCTGGAAGTTCTGGATGGCAACCGCAGCGCGCTGGCGCTGTACCAGCGCTGCGGCTTTGCACCCTACCAATTGGACCCGGCGCTCGGAGATGCCCGGTTTTTGCAAAAAAAACTGGGCTGAGGCTCCTTCGCGTTGTCTAAATTCAGGCGGCTGCTTCCAAACCGTTTTTGAAGTGTGCCTGCATGGCATGCACAGTGGCCGCAGCATTGCGCGCCAGCAGCGCTGCCATGATGACCTGGTGCTCGGCCAGTGACTCTTGAATACGACCGCTCTTGAGCAGCGAGTTATGGCGGTTGAGCTTCATCACTTTGCGCAGGTCGGCCACCATCTGGTCCCGCCAGCGGTTGTTGGCGATTTCCAGCAGGCGCATGTGAAAGGCTTCGTTGATCTCAAAAAAGCGTTCGCGTTGGCCCACCGATTTTTCAAGCTCCTTGTGCAGCGCCGTAAGCTCTTTGAGTTGCGCTGCAGTGGCTTCTATGGCCACCACGCCGGCGGCATCACTCTCCAGCAAAGCCAGCAGGTGGTAAACGTCAGCCAGGTCGCGTTCAGACACTTCAGTCACGTAAGCGCCGCGTCGCACTTTCATGGTGACCAGACCTTCAGTGGCCAGCACCTTCAGCGCTTCACGCAGGGGCGTGCGGCTGATGCCGTATTCCTCTGCCAGCTTGAGCTCGTCAATCCAACTGCCGGGCGCAAGCTCACGGTTGAATATGCGTTGGCGCAGGAGTTCTGCAACTTCTTGGTAAAGCGCGCGGGGCGTCAGTGATACAGCGGCCATGGGGCGGCTCCAGGTAAGCAGGGCAGGGAAGGTCAAACCAAGCTTGCGGACCCCGGTAAAAGGCGCAATCTTAATTCTGCATAAATAATTATAAATGATGTAAACTACCTGCTTGAAAACATTTCAGCAGTCTGCCTCCCTGTTGAGAGGCTGTTCACCCCCGGACAACATCGGTGCGCCATGAGTCATAACCCAGCTTCAGACCCGGAATTCAAACCCGCCAGCATCGCGCAATGGGCTCAGGCGGCGGCCAAGTCGGCCCCCGGGGGCGACGTGAATGCGCTCAATTGGCAAACCCCGGACGGCATCAGCGTCAAGCCCTTGTACACGGCTGAAGACGTTAAGGACCTGCCTTTTACCAACACCATGCCCGGTTTTGAGCCCTTCATCCGCGGCCCCCAGGCGACCATGTACGCCGTGCGCCCCTGGACCAT
>JBIKHX010000347.1:0-2952 GCA_044361945.1 Polaromonas sp.
GAGCTCAGCCGGGGCAAAGCCGGCCTCGATCAAAGTTTGACGCGTCAATTCCTCGGGCACTTTGCATTGCGGGCACAGGCACCGGGCCAGCCGCTGCGCAGTGATCAACATGATGCTGGATGCCACATTGAAGGGCGCAATGCCCATGTTACGCAAGCGGGTCAGGGTGGTCGGCGCGTCATTGGTGTGCAGCGTGGACAACACCAGATGACCGGTTTGCGCTGCTTTGATAGCAATGTCTGCAGTTTCCAGATCGCGAATCTCGCCCACCATGATGATGTCCGGGTCCTGCCGCAAGAAAGCCCGCAGCGCCACCGCAAAATTAAGGCCGGCTTTGTCATTGACATTGACTTGGTTGACCCCGGGCAGATTGATCTCGCTGGGATCTTCCGCCGTTGAAATGTTGACACCCGGCTGGTTCAACCAGTTCAGGCAGGTATAGAGTGAAACCGTCTTTCCGCAGCCCGTTGGCCCTGTCACCAGCACCATGCCCGTCGGCCTGCGCAAAGCCTCGAGCAAGCGCCCCTTCTCCTCGGGTTCCAGCCCCAGCGCGTCCATGCCCATTTGCGCAGCGCTCGGGTCAAGTACGCGGATCACAATTTTTTCGCCAAACAATGTGGGCAGGGTACTCACTCGGAAATCAATCACCTGACCCGCGCCCATGGTCAGCTTGATGCGGCCGTCTTGCGGCACGCGCTTCTCGGCAATGTCGAGCCGCGAGATCACCTTGATGCGCGAGGCCAGCGTGTCCTTGAGACCGAGTGGCGGGCTGGCCACTTCCCGCAGCTCGCCGTCGATACGGAAGCGAACCCTGTAATTGAACTCGTAGGGCTCGAAATGCAGGTCTGAAGCTCGCAGATCCACCGCTTGTTGCAGCATTTTTTGCAAAAACGTGACTGCCGAAGCCTCCTCGGGGCTGCTGCCGCCCATGGCGCCTGCAGGGCGCTGCAAGCGGCCTTCAGCACTGGCCATGGTGAGGATTTGCTTTCATGCACTGATCATCACCGGCGACACAGAAAAAGTAAACCAAAAATACTATTTTTGTCAACTTTTGGGTGCTGCCATCGCGACCCGCCACACAACGGCAAGCGCCATTGAAAAAGCCCACGCAGGCGTGGGCTTGGTCGGGAAGCGGCGAAAGTAACTCGCCGGGGATCAGGGCATCAGGCGATCAGGAAGTCTGCCTTGTTCTTGCCGGCCAACCATTTAGGCGCCAGACCACGACCGCTCCAGGTACTACCTGTCAAAGGATCACGGTACTTGGCTGCGACTTTACCGGTCTTCTTGGCGCCGGCCTTGGCTTTACCGCCGGGAAACACGTCGCTGGCTTTAAGTTGATACTCTTCAACGAGGGCGCGAACCTTAGAAATCGCTTCGCCGACTTCTTTTTGGCGCACTTGCGAAACCTGATTTTGCAGTGTTTCGATTTGGTTCAGAAGATCTTTCAATGAGCTCATCAATATTCCCTTAATAAAATTTTATTCTATCATCTAAAAATATTTATTTGGCAATCTAAATTCAAGCCGAATTACTTTCCGATATGGTAAATATTAATAACGCCTTACTCAACCATACTCTGATCAAGCCTCATGCCCAGAGAATGAAGAATTAGTTATTGAGAAAAAAGCTGCAAGTTCTCGCAGGTAAAGCGCCCTGCCGGGTGCAACTGGACCTAACTACTTTGATTTATTCAAAGCAGTTGGTCATTTTGCCGGCTAAGCCCGACGGTCCAAAAGCTGTGCGGCCAATTGCATCAAAGCCTGACGGTAGACCGTGTCCGGCAAGATGCTGAGCGCATCGACCGCAGTCTGAGCCTGCACTGCGGCGCTGGCCAGCGTGGCCTCCAGGGCGCCCGTGCGCTGAACAATAGCCAGAATTTCCGCCATTTTGCTGGTGTCGCCTGTTTCGATGGCCAGTTGCAAGGTTTGGCGCTCCACCTCGGTGCCACGCTGCATGGCAATGATCAAGGGCAAAGTCACTTTGCCTTCGCGCAGATCATCCCCCAGGTTTTTACCCATCTCAGACACATCGCCGTCGTAATCGAGCACGTCGTCAATCACCTGGAAAGCGGTTCCCAGCGCCTGGCCATAGTCGGCACAAGCTGCCTCCACCTCTGGCGAAGAATGGGCCAGCAAGGCGGCCAATCTAGCGCTGGCCTCAAACAATTTGGCGGTTTTTGAACGGATCACGCGAACATACTCTTCCTCGGACAAGCCGGCGTCGTGCATGTTCATCAGCTGCTGTACTTCCCCCTCGGCGATCACATTGGTGGCTTCTGCCAGAGTGCGCATGATGCGCATGTCGCCCGCATCCACCATCATCTGAAAAGCGCGGGAGTAGAGAAAATCACCCACCAAGACACTGGCCGGATTGCCAAACGCCTCGTTGGCCGTTTCACGACCCCGGCGCAAAGTGGATTCATCAACCACATCGTCGTGCAGCAAGGTGGCCGTGTGTATGAACTCCACCACAGCTGCCAGATTGAATCGCTGCTCGCCTTTGTAGCCGAGCGCACCACACATCAGCAGCAGCAGGGCCGGCCGCAGACGTTTGCCTCCTGCGGCGACGATATAGCGAGAAATCTGGCCGATCAAGGCTACTTCCGAGCTCAATCGGCGCTCAATGACAGCGTCCATACCCCGCATGTCGTCGTCGATGAGGGCCAAAGCGGCCGCGGTGCTTAAAGATTGAAGAGACAAGGGGGTTCCAAGGCAGGTTTGAGATGATTATAGGAAGGCCCGGACAGCCAGGAAAGTCTGAGGCCGGCTCAGCGGCCCAGCAGGGTGCCAAAAAGCTGCCCGAAAAGGGGGGGTCGACAAAGCCCAGGGACGGGGGCTATAATCGAGGGCTCTGCGGAAATCCGTCTGCAGAACTCAATAGACGAGGTCTTACATGTACGCGGTCATAAAAACCGGTGGCAAACAATACAAAGTTGCTACGGGTGAAAAAATT
>JBIKHX010000348.1:0-2940 GCA_044361945.1 Polaromonas sp.
CAACATCGTGGTGGTGTTGGAAAACCAGCGTGACGAAGCATTCAACAAGGGCGCCATTCCCCAACTGCCCGCTGGCAATGTGACGATTCTTCCGATCAAAAACGGCGTGCCCGACTGCATCGGCGCGCACCCCATTAGCCTGACGGGCCTGGCAGAAATCGCACCCACCGATCCGGAACCCGAGTTTGTCAAAGTCAATGGCAAGGGCATGGCCGTGGTTTCGCTGCAAGAAAATAACCACCTGGTGCTTATCGACGTGGCCAAGCGTCAGGTCGTGCGCCACTTCTCGGCGGGCTCGGTCAACTTAAAGCAGGTCGACCTCAAGCGAGACGGTGTCATCAATCCCTCGGAGTCCATCACGGGCGTTCTGCGTGAGCCCGATGCGGTGGCATGGCTTGATGACAATCGCTTTGTAACGGCCAACGAGGGCGATTACAAAGGCGGCTCCCGCAGCTTTTCCATCATTAATATTGACGGCAAAGTGGAGTTCGACAGCGGCGCCGTGCTGGACCACCTGGCCATCCGTCTGGGCCACTACCCCGAGCGTCGTTCTGCCGCCAAGGGCAATGAGCCTGAGAGCGCAGAAGTGGGCGTATTTGGCAAAGACCGTCTGATCTTTATCGGCTCGGAGCGTTCTTCCCTGATCAGCGTGTGGTTGGACATGGGTCCCGGCAAGGAACCTAAGTTCTTGCAAGCGCTGCCCGCCGGCGCAGGCCCGGAAGGTCTGCTGGCTATTGAGCAGCGCAATCTCTTGGTCGTGGCCTCAGAGACGGACGGTGCAGCACGCGCCTCTGTGTCCATTTACCAGCGCAGCAACGCGCCTGCCAGCTACCCCACACTGGTGTCCAAAGACACGCCGGCCGGCACGCCCATCGCTTGGGGCGCCATCTCCGGAACTTCGGCAGATATTCAGCAGCCGGGCCGCTTGTGGGCAGTGACGGACAGCGCCTACTCCACCACCCGCATTTTGCAAATTGATGCCAACGTCACCCCGGCGCTCATCACCAACGAGATCACCGTCACCAAAGGCGGCAAACCTGCCGGCTTTGATGCGGAAGGCATTGTCCAGCGTGCAGACGGCAGTTTCTGGATTGCATCCGAAGGTGACCCTGCCAAAAAAGATGACACCGCGAAAAACTTGTTGTTGCGCGTTTCGGCCAAGGGCGAAGTAGAGGAAGAAATTGAACTGCCAGCCGCACTGGCCAGCCAGGCCGTACGCTTTGGATTTGAAGGCGTCACCCGAACTGGCGCCGGCGCAGACGAGGTGGTGTGGATTGCAGTGCAACGCGAATGGAAGAACGATCCTCAAGGCTTCGCCAAAATATTGCGCTACTAGCCTTCTAGCAAGGCGTGGGGCGTGTTGCACTACCCGCTGGACAAAACCACGGCAGCGGACAGCTGGGTCGGTTTGTCAGAAATCACCGCAGTCGGCCCCAATGAGTTTGTGGTGATCGAGCGCGACAACCTGTTCGGCGACAAATCCCTTAAGACGCTGCGCGCGTTTTCTGTGGCAGGCCTGGTGCCAGCAGCAGTCGGCGCCAGCCAAGTGCCGGTGGTCACCAAGCGCATGGTGCGTGACCTGGTGCCAGATCTGCAAAAGCCCCGAGGCATTGTGCTGGACAAGGTGGAGAGTTTTGCGGTCGACGCTGCAGGCAATGCGTTCGCCATTACCGACAACGACGGCGTCGATGGCACCAACGGCGAAACCCAGTTCTTGCGGCTGGGTCGGCTGCCCAATTTGCGTTGAGGGTGCTGGCAGGCCCTTCGACAAGCGCAGGGCGAGCGGGGATGAGTGCTCGGGGCGAACGGTAATTTAAGGAGCAGCGCCGGCTGCGTTCAACTGCAACTCACACTGCCGCAACCACTCATGGTGGCCGGGCGTACGGCGCTCGGGTCGGCCAGGGTTTCGGTGCGGGAATCGAAGCCCACGTTTTTCAGGTGCTGGGCCAGGCCGGCGTCCATGCTGGCGGTGTGCTGCGGAAACCATTCAATCAGGGCCAGGGCCATGCGCTTGATGATGCCTGCATCGCCTTTTTCACTGTGTTCCAACACGGCGTTCATGGTTTCCAGAATGGTGACGTGTTGACCAGCGTGGCAGTTATCGGCTGCAAAGCCGGTGGCCAGCATCCAGCGTTCTTCTTGTGCGAAATGCGCCACCGTGTGCTCAATGAAGCTGCGGTAAAGCGGTAGTTGCTCGTTTGGCGGCGTGGCCAGCAGCTGGTTGAGCATGCTGACAAATTCTTCATGCGTGTCGTCCATGCGGGCATCGCCCACAGACAGTGCGGCTGTCCAGTCAAGCATCATGCCAGCCGCCCCCGATGCCGCGCAATCTGCAGCCGCACTTGCGCTGGTGCGGTGCCGCCCAGGGTGTTGCGGGCGTTGAGTGAGCCTTGCAGGCTGAGCGGGCCGAAGACGTCTTGCTCGATGCGGCTGTCAAATTTTTGCAGTGTGGCCAGTGGCAGTTCGGACAAATCCACCCCCTGGGCTTGGGCGGTTTTGACGGCGTGGGCGACCACTTCGTGGGCGTCACGAAAGGGCAGGCCTTTTTTGACCAAATAGTCGGCCAAATCGGTGGCAGTGGCGTAGCCTTTTTTGACGGCAGCTTCCATGGCCAGGGCGTTGACGGTGATACCGCCTTCCTTTTGGCCGGTGGCGGGGTTGAACTGGCCGCCAACCATTTCGCTGAAGATGCGCAGGGTGTCTTTGAGCGTGTCGACGGTGTCAAACAGCGGCTCTTTGTCTTCCTGGTTGTCTTTGTTGTAGGCCAGGGGCTGGCCTTTCATGAGGGTGATCAGGCCCACCAAATGGCCGACCACGCGGCCGGTTTTGCCGCGGGCGAGTTCGGGCACGTCGGGGTTTTTCTTCTGCGGCATGATCGACGAGCCGGTGGTGAACCGGTCGGCAATGCGCACAAAGCCAAAGTTCTGGCTCATCCACAAA
>JBIKHX010000042.1:0-9926 GCA_044361945.1 Polaromonas sp.
GGGCCGGCTTGAGGGCTGCGTCATAGTCGATCAGCGCGCGGGTGATACCGTGGCGGATTGCGCCAGCCTGGCCGGACTCACCGCCGCCGTGCACGTTGACCATGATGTCAAACGTCTCGACGTGGTTTGTCAGAAACAGGGGTTGGCGGCAAATCATGATCGAGGTCTCACGGCCAAAGAACACCTGAATGTCCCGGTCGTTGATCGTGATCTTGCCAGTGCCTTTTTTGATAAACACGCGGGCAACGCTGGATTTGCGTCGGCCGGTGCCGTTGTTCCATTCACCAATCATCTCAAGGCTCCTTAGATTTCCAACACTTTGGGTTGCTGGGCAGTGTGCGGGTGCTCAGCACCGCCGTACACCTTGAGTTTTTTGATCATGGCGTAACCCAGCGGACCCTTGGGCAGCATGCCCTTGACCGCTTTTTCCAGGGCACGGCCCGGGAACTTGGTTTGCATGTCACGGAAATTGGTGGCAGAAATGCCGCCTGGATAACCGGAATGGCGATAGTAGATTTTGTCAGTCGACTTGGCGCCGGTGACGCGCAGCTGGGCTGCGTTAATGATGACAATGAAGTCACCGGTATCGACGTGAGGCGTGTAAATGGCCTTGTGTTTGCCGCGTAAACGGAGAGCAACTTCGCTGGCTACTCGTCCGAGGACCTTGTCGGTCGCGTCAATCACAAACCATTCATGCACCACGTCAGCGGGTTTTGCGCTGAATGTTTTCATGAATTACTCTTTTCAAAGTTTGGTTTGCCCAGAGCACCCATGAAATCAGTTTCAAGGGCTGCACCGGAATGGTTTTATGTCTATTCCACGGTCGGCGTTCTTCTGATGAGAACCTCTTAGGTGGGGTTCACCGCACTTTCGCGCAGTGTCTTCCGGCGGACATGAAAACGCTGAAGAACCGAAGATTATACGAATATTTGGGCTTTGCGGGCAAAACCCCGCCTTCCAGCAGGTTTGCGTGCCCGCAGCGGTTAGCATCCTTGTATGTTTAGCTACCGCCACGCTTTTCATGCCGGCAACCACGCTGATGTGCTCAAACACACCACCCTGATTGCCCTCATGAAGTACCTGACCCAGAAAGACACGGCCCTGACCGTGATCGACACCCACGCCGGGGCAGGTCTTTACCGTCTGGACGGCGACTACACCGAGACCAGCGGCGAAGCGCTGGAGGGCATTCTCAAACTGCTGGCCAAACCGGTCGCCGAGCTGCCCAAACCCGTCACTAAGGCCAAGCCGGTGGTCGATGAGCCGCTGGCGCCTGCCCTGCAAGACTACCTGGACCTTCTCAAGTCACTGAACCCGCAGTTTGCCCAAAGCGGCGAGGCTGCCCACCTGCGGATTTACCCGGGTTCACCCTTCATTGAACAGCGCTTTTTGAGTGGGCGCGACAAGCTCAAGCTGTTTGAGTTGCACCCGACCGACTTCAAGTCGCTCTCAGGCAACATCGAGCAGCTGGGCGTCGGCCGGCAGGTGGCCGTGGCGCGCGAAGACGGTTTTGAGGCACTCAAAACCTTTTTGCCGCCGCCGGCGCGCCGCGCCATGGTGTTTTGCGACCCCAGCTACGAAATCAAAAGCGACTATGCCCGCGTCAGCGCCTGCATGGCCGACGCCATCAAGCGTTTTGCCACAGGCACCTACGTGGTCTGGTACCCGATTATTCCGCGGCCCGAAGCGCATGACTTGCCGCGCAAGCTCAAAACGCTGGCGGTCAAAGCCGGACGCAGTTGGCTCAACGCCAGCCTGACCGTCAAATCCAGCAAGCTGACCACCGACGTGGCCGGCGAAGTGGTCCGCCCCGGCCTGCCGGCCAGCGGCATGTTCGTCATCAACCCGCCGCACACCCTCAAGGCAGATCTGCAACTGGCGCTGCCGCAAATGGTCGCGCGGCTGGGGCAAGACCGGCACGCCGCGTTCGGGCTGGAGCACGGCGGCTAAACCTGGTTGAGTACGGGGTCAAGCCAGCCTGAGTCGCTGAATGATCTCACTGCAGGCCCCGGCCTGGTTCATGGTGTAGAAGTGAATGCCCGGCACGCCGGCCGAGTGCAACTGATCGCACAGGTCGGTGATGATGTCCAGACCAAAAGCCTTGATAGACGCAGTGTCGTCACCAAAGCCCTGCAGGCGCAAACGGATCCAGCGCGGAATCTCGGCGCCGCAGGCGTCTGAAAAGCGCATCAGTTGGGTTGAGTTGGTGATCGGCATGATGCCCGGCACCACCGGCACCTCAACACCCAGCTTGTAAACGTCGTCCACAAAACGGAAGTAGGCGTCGCTGTTGAAGAAATACTGCGTGATGGCCGAGTTGGCGCCGGCCTTGACCTTGGTGGCAAAAGCCAGCAAGTCAGCCTCGGCCGATTTGGCCTGCGGGTGAATCTCGGGGTAGGCAGCTACCTCGATGTGAAAGGCATCGCCGGTTTCGGCACGGATGAAGGCCACCAAATCGCTGGCGTAATGAAATTCGCCGCCCATGCCGTAGCCGCTGGGCAGGTCGCCGCGCAAAGCCACCAGACGCTTAACGCCCATGGCCTGTAATTGCGCCAGTTGCTCACGCACAGTGGCCTTGGTCGCGCCCACGCATGAGAAGTGCGATGCGGCTGGCACGCCCTCGGCCAAAATTTCCTTGACGGCCGCAAAGGTGCCTTCTTGCGTGGAGCCACCCGCACCGAAAGTGACTGAGCAAAACTCAGGCTTGTGAGCGTACAGCGCGGCGCGCGTGGCGCGCAGCTTGGCCGCGCCTTCAGGCGTCTTGGGTGGAAAAAATTCAAAGCTGATTGGCAGTGTCTTGGTCATCACGCGGTTATCCATCTTGGCGTTGCTTGTCGCATTATTAGGCAGCGTTTTTCTTTTCGCGTTTTTTGCTGCGGGCCGGTCCAGGCTGGCCCGCATGCGCGGCTTCGCCGTCTTCGTCCATGGCGTCGAGCAGGCTGCGCGTCGCACTGCGCGGCACGCGCTTGGCAGCCTGACGGGCTGGTGCTGCCGGCAAGGGCTTGTCTTCGCCTTGTGCATTCAGCCCCTTGCGGGCTTGAATAAAAAACTCACGGTTGCCGTCACCGCCCTCAATCGGCGAATCCAGCCAAGCGCTGACCTCCAGACCCAGTTCGGCGCAGCAGTCGCGCAAGCGCTTTTCTACAAATTCAAAATGAACGGCATCGCGCACAATGCCGCCCTTGCCGATTTGCCCGGGCTGCAACTCGAACTGCGGCTTGACCAGCATCAGCAAATCACCACCGGGCTTGAGCAAGCGAACCACGGCCGGCAAGACCAGGGTCAGGGAGATGAAAGACAAGTCACCGGTGAGAAAGTCAAACACCGGCTCAAAGTCGGCGTCCAGGGCCGCCAACAATTCGGGCTGGTCCTGCAAGGTGCCGGCAGCTTCAGCAGCGTCCAGCGCCAGCATCAGCGCACGGCGGTGATGCTCGAGCAGATCGTCGGCCGTGAGCGAACGTGCGTTCACGCCCTCTATGCAGACCACGCGACCATCAGCGCGCAAGCTGGGATGCAACTGGCCATGACCGACATCCACACCCACCACCTGCACCGCGCCCTGCTGCAGCAAGCAGTCCGTGAAGCCGCCGGTCGATTGACCGACATCGAGGCAGCGCAAACCCGCCACTTGCAGGCCTGTGCTGCGCAGCGCGCCTTCGAGCTTGAGCCCGCCGCGCGAGATGTACTTGGCCTCTGTCGTATCGGGCACCACCAGCTCGGCTCCCTCGGGAATCTCGTCACCGTTCTTGGCCACCTTGCGCCAGGCCGAATCCAAGTCAGCACGCCACTGCACGCCCGATGCGATCAGGCGCTGCGCCTGCGATCGGGTCGTGGCCATGCCACAGTCAACCAGAAAAAGATCAGCACGCATAGTTGGAATTAAATGGGGTCAGAACCCTATTTAACTGACCCCTTTAATTCTCAATAGCGGTAGCTGTTGGCTTTGTAAGGGCCGGCTTTGGACACGCCGATGTACGAAGCCTGCTCGTCGCTCAGCTCGGTCAGCATGGCGCCGACTTTCTTGAGGTGCAAACGGGCTACTTTTTCATCCAGGTGTTTGGGCAACACGTAGACCTTGCCGACTTCGTAATCAGCCTGCTTGGTGAACAGCTCGATTTGCGCGATCGTCTGGTTGGCAAAGCTGGACGACATGACGAAGCTCGGGTGGCCAGTGCCGCAGCCGAGGTTGACCAGACGGCCCTTGGCCAGCAGGATGATGCGCTTGCCGTCCGGGAAGATCACGTGATCGACTTGCGGCTTGATCTCTTCCCAGGTGCATTTCTCGAGTGCTACGACATCGATCTCGTTGTCGAAGTGGCCGATGTTGCAAACGATGGACTGGTCTTTCATGGCCGCCATGTGCTTGTAGGTGATGACGTTCTTGTTGCCGGTGGCGGAGACAAAAATGTCAGCCTTGTCGGCCGCGTATTCCATGGTCACAACCTTGTAGCCTTCCATCGCGGCTTGCAGTGCGTTGATCGGGTCGATCTCGGTGACCCAGACTTGGGCGCTCAATGCGCGCAGCGCCTGGGCAGAACCCTTGCCGACATCACCGTAACCGGCAACCACAGCCACCTTGCCGGCGATCATCACGTCGGTGGCGCGCTTGATGGCGTCCACCAGCGACTCGCGGCAACCATACAGGTTGTCGAACTTGCTCTTGGTGACCGAGTCGTTGACGTTGATGGCGCGAATAGCCAGGGTGCCCTTGACCGACATTTCATTAAGGCGCAGCACGCCGGTGGTGGTTTCTTCAGTCACACCGACGATGTTTTTCAGGCGGCGGCTGTACCAGGTGCCGTCTTTGGCGAGTTGCTTCTTGATGGCATTGAACAGGCAGATCTCTTCTTCGCTACCGGGCTTGGCCAGCACAGAAATGTCGGTCTCGGCCTTGGTGCCCAGGTGCATCAAGAGCGTGGCGTCGCCGCCGTCGTCCAGGATCATGTTCGGGCCTTCTTCGGGAGTGCCCTTGGCGCCGCTGAATTCGAAGATGCGGTGGGTGTAGTCCCAGTAGTCGTCCAGGTTTTCGCCCTTGTAGGCAAACACCGGCGTGCCTTTAACCACCAGCGCTGCAGCGGCATGGTCTTGCGTGGAGTAAATGTTGCAGCTGGCCCAGCGCACATCAGCGCCCAGGGCTTGCAGGGTTTCGACCAGCACGCCGGTCTGAATAGTCATGTGCAGCGAGCCGGTGACGCGCGCGCCCTTGAGCGGCTGCGCCTTGGCGAACTCTTCGCGAATGGCCATCAGGCCGGGCATTTCGGTTTCGGCGATACGCAGTTCCTTGCGGCCCCAGTCGGCAAGCGACAGGTCGGCAATAGCGTAATCTTGGTTGTGAATTGGTTTGACAACGGCATTCATGGGATTTCTCCAAAGCAAATAGAACGAGCTGGGCAAAATAGCCACGGGCAGGTGCTTAGCGAACGCGGAAGAGTCTGGAGACTCACCCGGCTTGACAAAGCGCCTGCGGGTGAGCGTGGTTGCAAACGAATGTCCTGAGCCTAGACCACGTGTGTGGGTTGCAACGCTCCTCAGGAGAACCGGTATTGTAGCGATTTCGGGGCGGGCACGCTGCAGGTCGGCCTAAACTCGGCAGCCATGCGCCCCTTCGCTGATTTTCCCGCCGACGCCCTAAAGGGCCTGACCGGCGTCTTCACGGACATCGATGACACGCTGACCACCGAAGGCGCGATCACGCCCGACGCACTGCAAGCCCTGGGCGAGCTCAAAGCCGCCGGGCTGAGTGTGGTGGCGATCACCGGCCGGCCTGTGGGCTGGAGCCTGCCTTTTGCCACGGCCTGGCCGGTTGACGCCATCGTGGCTGAAAACGGCGCTGTGGCATTGCAAAGCGGGCCGGCAATACGGCCAGCGCACCAATGCACTTTGCAAAAACACTATTTACAAAACGAGGCCGTCCGTCAGGCCAACTTCACGCGCATGAAGGCTGTAGCCGCCCGCGTGCTGCGCGACGTGCCGGGCGCCACGCTGGCGCAAGACAGCCCCGGGCGCGAAACCGACATCGCCATCGACCACAGCGAGTTTGCCCAGCTTTCGCCAGAGAGCATCGCGCAGGTGGTGAGCATCATGCAAAGCGAAGGCATGAACGCCACCGTCAGCTCCATCCACATTAACGGCTGGTTTGGCACGCACAACAAATGGGAAGGTGCGCGCTGGATCACCCGCCAGTTGTGGGGCCGCGACTTGCAATCTGAGATGGGCCGCTGGCTCTATGTGGGTGACTCGACCAACGACCAGCGTATGTTCGAAGCCTTCACACACTCGGTTGGCGTGGCCAACATCCGGCGCTTCGAAGACCAGCTCACGCACAAACCAGGCTATATCACCCTGGGGGAGCGCGGCACCGGCTTTGCCGAGGTGGCGCGGGCGGTGCTGGCAGCGCGCTGAAACCAGCCGACGCTTCTAAGCCAAAACCCCGCCTAAGACATGGATCCCCGCTTTCGCGAGGATGACAGACAAAACCTGGTCTTTAGCTGCGCGCCAACACCGGGCGCAGGGCTAGGCCAGTCGGCGTGCCGAGTTGCGCCACGGCTTCGGGTGTTGCCGAGGCCACCACGCGACCACCGGCTTTGCCGCCGTCCGGGCCCAGGTCAATCACCCAATCGGCTTCGGCAATCACATCCAAGTCATGCTCAATCACCACCACGCTGTGGCCGGCACTGACCAGCCGGTGCAGGACCTGAATGAGTTTTTCGACATCCGCCATGTGCAAACCCACGGTTGGCTCGTCCAGCACGTACAGCGTGTGCGGCGCTTTCTGGCCGCGCCGCGTGATGTCGTCGCGCACTTTGCTGAGCTCGGTGACGAGTTTCATGCGCTGCGCCTCTCCACCACTCAAGGTGGGGGAAGGCTGTCCCAGCGTGAGGTAGCCCAGGCCCACGTCCTTGAGCAATTGCAGCGGATGCGCGATGTTGGGCATGGCTACAAAAAATTCAACGGCCTCGTCGACCTCCATGCGCAGCACTTCACCGATGCTTTTGCCGCGCCAGGTGACGGCCAGTGTTTCAGGATTGAAGCGCGCGCCGTGGCAGGTTTCGCAAAGTACTTTGACATCCGGCAAAAAACTCATTCCGATGGTGCGCACGCCCGCGCCCTCACAGGTCGGGCAGCGGCCCTCGCCGGTGTTGAATGAAAAACGGTTGGCGGCATAGCCGCGCGCTCGTGCTTCCAGCGTGTCGGCAAACAGCTTGCGAATGATGTCCCAAAACCCGATGTAAGTGGCCGGGCAGCTGCGCGGCGTTTTACCGATCGGTGTCTGGTCCACTTCAAGCACGCGGTCTACGCCTCGGTAGCCGCTGATGCCGGTGCATCCCGTCCAGGCCGGGTGACGGCCTGCATCATCCGCATCCCGGCCGGCCTTGGTGCTGCGCAGCTGAACGGCCGCCTGCACATTGGTCAGCATGACGTCACGCGCCAGCGTGGACTTACCGGAGCCCGACACACCGGTAACAGCCACCAGGCGGTTCAGCGGCACGGCCACCGACACGTTTTGCAAGTTGTGCAGGCTGGCACCGCTGACTGTGATCCAGGCGGTGTTCGGATTGAAAGGCACCGGGCCGGCATTGGCCTGCAGGCTAGCTTCTGCAGCAGCGGCGAGCACGGCGGCGGCCTTGGCTTTGGCACTGAGTTTTTTAGCCGGTGCTGGCAATGAAAGCGGCTCAGCATGTTCAGCGCTTTGCGGCGCGGTCTCGCGGCGCAGCTGTAAGGGGTGTTTGATCGCATGCAACAAATAACGGCCGGTCAGGGAGTCGGGCGCGGCCGACACTTCAGCCGCCGTGCCCTGCGCCACAACCCGTCCGCCACGCTTACCGGCACCGGGGCCGATGTCGATGATGTGGTCGGCGCGGCGGATGGTGTCTTCGTCATGCTCGACCACCACCAGGGTGTTGCCACGCTCGCTCAATTTGCCCAGGGCGCGCAGCAGGATCTGGTTGTCACGCGGATGCAGGCCGATGGTCGGCTCGTCGAGCACATAACAAACGCCTTGCAGATTGCTGCCCAATTGCGCGGCCAACCGGATGCGCTGCGCCTCGCCGCCCGAGAGCGTGGGCGCGCCACGGTCCAGCGTCAGGTAGCCCAAGCCCACGTCTTCCAGAAACTCCAGGCGGCTTTTGATCTCTGGCATCAGATCGCGGGCGATCTCGGCGTCACGGCCGGCTAACTGCAATTGAGCGACCCAGGCGCGCACATCGGTGACGCTCAAGCTGGCAATGTCGGTGATGGCCCAGTTAATGGGCTTGACGGCCTTGCCGGCCTGATCAGCCGCCACCAAAGCGCTGAACTGCCCCAAGCGAACAGCACGCGCCTGGGCGTTCAAACGGGTGCCCTGGCAGGTAGCGCAGGCAGTGTCGAGCACATCATCGACTTCCGGTTCGGCAAAGCTTTGCTCACGCCCTTTGTCTTTGGCATCGTCGTCGATCACCGAATCATCAAACACCTTACGTTGCTCGCGCGTGAGCGCCACCCCGGTGCCCACGCAGTCCGGGCACCAGCCGTGTTTGCTGTTGTAGCTGAACAAGCGCGGGTCGAGCTCGGGGTAAGAGGTGGCACATACCGGGCAGGCGCGCCGGGTGGAAAACGCCAGCAGCTTGCCTATGTGCGCGGTTGGTAAGCCGTCGGCCATGGCGGCAGCCAAGCCCTCTAGCGGTGCCAGCACATGAACCACGCCCTTGCCATGCTCGAGCGCGGTCTTCAGTGCCTGGCGCAGCGCGGCTTCGTTCGCGGGATTGACCAGCATGTCGGCCACCGGCAACTCGATGGTGTGCTCCTTGAAGCGGTCTATGCGCGGAAAGCCTGTGGTTGGCAAAAATTCACCATCGACCCGCAGGTGTGTGTAGCCGCGCGGGCGCGCCCAGTCGGCCAGCTCGGTGTACACGCCTTTGCGGTTGATGACCAGCGGCGCCAGCAGGCCGATGTGCTGACCGCGGTAGTTTTTGAGCAGCTGCGCGGCGATGCTCTCAGCGCTTTGCGGCATCACGGCCGCGCCGTCGTGCGTGCAATGCTGAATGCCCAGCTTCACATACAGCAAGCGTAAAAAATGCCAGACCTCAGTGGTGGTGCCCACCGTAGACTTGCGACCGCCGCGCGAGAGCCGTTGTTCGATAGCGACCGTAGGGGGGATGCCGTAGACCGCATCGACCTCGGGCCGGCCGGCCGGCTGCACGATGGAACGGGCGTAGGCGTTGAGCGACTCCAGGTAGCGGCGCTGGCCCTCGTTGAACAAAATATCAAAGGCCAGCGTGGACTTGCCCGAGCCCGAGACGCCGGTGACCACATTGAACTTGCCACGCGGAATATCTACCGACAGACTTTGCAGGTTGTTCTCGCGCGCATTGACGATCTGGATCAGATTGGAAGTGACCGGCCGAACCTTCCACGCCTGCGGCCGGATGTCCTCGACCGCATGCACCTGGCCCATGGCGGCTTCGTACTCGCGCAGCGCCAGCGCGGTGTGCGAGCTGGGGTGCTCGCGCACGGCCTCGGGTGTGCCCTCGGCCACCACCCAACCGCCGTCCTCGCCGCCTTCGGGACCGAGGTCAATCAGCCAGTCGGCCGAGCGGATCACGTCCAGGTTGTGCTCAATGACGATGAGTGAGTGGCCGGCTTCGATGAGCTTGCGCAGGGCGCGCATGAGTTTGGCGATGTCGTCAAAGTGCAGGCCGGTGGTGGGCTCGTCTAGCAAAAACAGCGTGCCGCGGTGCGCGCGCAGCGCCAGAGCCTGACGGCTCACGCTGGCCAGCGCCGGCTTGGCCTTGCCGCCCTTACCACCCTTGCTACTGTGACCGGCCAGAAAGCCGGCGAGTTTGAGGCGCTGCGCCTCACCACCTGAGAGCGTGGGCACAGGCTGGCCCAGCTTGACGTATTCCAGCCCCACATCCACGATGGGTTGCAGCGCGCGTATCACCTCACGG
>JBIKHX010000349.1:0-2911 GCA_044361945.1 Polaromonas sp.
CATGGTGAGTTTGACTGGCGATGCCGCCTGGTTGCGTGTGCGTGCGCCCCTGGTGGCGCTGACGCCGGCGCAGCTGGCAGCCATCGGCCAAGTGGTGCGTGAATTTTCCCTGGACCTTGCCAAAGATTGATTTTCGTTCGTTAATTTTTTTAGGAGACAACATGAAAACTTCCCTGTTCCGCCGTTCCCTGCTGGCCACCGCCGGCGTCGCCCTGGCCATGGGCGCACTGATGCCCACAGCCCAAGCCCAGAGCAAAGTCTTGCTGCGTATCTCAACGCCGGCCGTGCCCGACGACTGGCACGCCAAGATGTGGACCGTCTTCAAAGAAAACCTGGACAAAAGCGCGCCCGGCGAATTTGATGTCCAGATCAATCTGAACGCTTCGCTGTTCAAGCAGGGCACTGAGCCGGCCGCCATGGCCCGCGGTAACCTCGAACTCTCTTCCATCTCCGCCTTCGACATTGCCAAGCTGGTGCCCGAGTTCTCGGTGTTCACCGCCGGCTACATCGTGCGCGATCCTGCGCACCAGCAAAAGGTGTTCAACGGTCCTATTGGCACCGAAATGTTCAAGAGCGTGGTCGAGAAAATGGAAGTCACGCCGCTGTCCACCGTGTACCTGGGTACGCGCCAGGTCAATTTGCGTGAAGCACGCAATGTGCGCACACCGGCTGACCTCAAAGGCGTCAAGCTGCGCATGCCCGGCTCTAAAGAGTGGTTGTTCCTGGGTGAAGCCCTGGGCGCCACGCCCACGCCACTGGCTTTCGGTGAGGTCTATCTGGGCCTGAAAACCGGCACTGTTGACGGCCAGGACAACCCGCTGCCCACGGTGCGTGCGGCCAAGTTCTACGAGGTGACCAAACAACTGGTGCTCACCAATCACCTGGTGGACGGCATCTTCATTGCGATCTCAAACAAGTCATTCAACGCGATGAACGCTGCGCAAAAGCAAAAGGTCACTGCGGCAGCGCAAGCGGCAGCCACCTACAACAACGAGAACCGCATCAAGGAAGAAAGCCAGATTGTTGATTTCTTCAAGCAGCAAGGCTTGCAGGTCACGACACCTGATCTGGAAGCTTTCCGCAAAACGGTGCAGACCGCTTACCAGAACTCTGAGTACGCCAAGGTCTGGCCCAAGGGTCTGGTTGACCGTATCAACAACACCAAGTAAGTTGGTTCGTACAACATGACGCTGTGGCCGAAAAAGGCCGCCGATCTGATCGGCGGCACCTTGTTCCTGACTCTTTTCATTGTGTTTGTGATTCAGGTCACGGCCCGCTTCGGCTTTAACCGGCCGATGGCGTGGACCGATGAGGCCGCCGTCATTTTGTATGTCTGGGTGATTTTGTGGAGCGCTGCTTTTGTGGTGCCCGAGCGCGAGCATGTGGCGTTTGATTTGATCTGGAACAGTGTGAACCTGCCCACCCGCAAAGTCATGCGGGTGGCGGGTAATTTGCTCATTGGTGGCGTCGCGCTTTACGGCATTCCCGCGACCTGGGACTATGTGCATTTCATGAAAAGGGAGTCCAGCCCCGTGCTGGGGATTTCCTTCATGTTGGTTTTTCTGCCATTTGTGCTGCTGCTGGTGGCCTTGGTGCTGCGTTCTGCGCGGGCTATTTGGGACGCATTTCGGGGTGTGGGGCTTGAGGCGGAGTTGCGCCTATGACATCGGGAATCTGGGTTTTGGCCCTGGTCTTGGCCGCCGGCATGTTGCTGCGCATGCCGATCGGCTTTTCGATGTTGATCTCCGGCTTTGCCTACCTCATGGTCAAGCGCCAGGACCTCGGCCTGGTGGCCGAGCAAGTGGGCAACGGCTTGTACAACAGCTATGTGTTGCTGGCAGTGCCGCTCTTTGTGTTTGCGGCCAATATCATGAATGCCGGCACGGTGAGCGAGCGTATTTTTGATTTCTGCCGCATTCTGGTGGGCCGCATGCGCGGCGGCCTGGCGCAGGTGGATATTTTGGTCAGTGTGATTTTTTCGGGTATGAGCGGCAGCGCTATCGCCGACGCCGCCGGCCCCGGTCTGGTGACGATCCGCCAGATGCTGAAAAAGCCCGAGTACTCGCGCGGCTTTGCCGCCGCCGTGGTGGTGGCCAGCGCCACGCTGGGTCCGATCATTCCACCGTCCATTCCGATGATCATTTACGCGCTGGTCTCCGGCGCGTCTGTGGGTGCGCTGTTTTTGGGTGGCGTGGTGCCGGGCGTTCTGATGGCCTTGCTGATGATGGTGGTAGTGCATTTCATTGCCGTCAAACGAAACATGCCGCGCGAAGAAAAAATTCCGCTCAAAGACTGGCCGAACATCATTTACCGCGGTGCTTTGCCGCTGTCCATGCCCATCGTCTTGCTGGGCGGTATTTATTCCGGCGCTTTCACGCCAACAGAAGCTGCCGCCGTGGCGGCTTTTCATGCCCTGGTGCTGGCGGCGGTGGTTTACCGCGCGCTGACCTGGCGCACTTTCTGGGGCGTGGTGCTCGAGTCCACCCGGGGCAGTGCGGTGATCACCATGATCCTGGCCGGCTCTTTCATTTTGAACTACGCCTTCACCGCAGAAGGCGTGCCGCAAGCGATGGCGCAGTGGGTCGACAGCATGCAACTGTCGCAGCTCAAGTTTTTGCTGCTGGTCAACGTGATGTTTCTCGTGCTGGGTTGCTTCCTGGATGTGTCGGTGTTGCTGCTGGTGTTTGTGCCCATGCTGCTGCCGGCAGCCAAGTTGCTGGGTGTGGATCTGGTGCACTTCGGCGTGCTGGTGGTGCTCAACATGATGATCGGCCTGATTCACCCGCCTTTCGGCATGCTGCTGTTTGTTACCAAGGCGCTGACCGGTATTCCCATCGGTGAAATGATGAAGGAAGGCTGGCCCTTTCTGGTCATGCTGCTCTTGCTCTTGTTCGCCATAACTTGCTTTCCG
>JBIKHX010000350.1:0-2903 GCA_044361945.1 Polaromonas sp.
GGATGATTGGCCATGTCAAATCTTGCCGCCAGGGTGCTATGGCCTCGTAGTGCTTGGTCACCGCATGGTCTCTGAACATGGCCTGATAGGCATTGCGCTCCATCGGGTTGATGCTGAAGAGCACCAGCCCGGCGGTTTCGCGGTCAATGCGGTGAATCGGAATCAAGGTGTCAATGCCGAGCCGCTTTTTGAGCCTCACCAGCAGTGTTTCTTGCAGGTAGTGCCCGGATGGTGTGACGGGCAAGAAGTGCGGTTTGTCGGCCACGACCAGATGGTCGTCCTGGTACAGCACAGCTTCTTCAAACGGGATGCGCGCCTCCACATCGACATCGCGGTAGTAGTAAATACGTATGTGGCCGGGGTAAGGCCGTTCCGGGGTGACCAGCGCCCCGAATTCGTCCATCACCAGCTGGTGGGCCATGCGCTCCAGCCAGACCTCACGGGTGATGGCGGGGAAGCGCTCAACCAGAAAATCAATGATGGTGGGCCACTTGCCTGCGGGCAGGCCGACGCAGCTCGGGCCCACGCCATTTTTTGTGGGCAGGCCGTGCACAGGCAACTGGCTCACCTGGCTCACCTAGACACGCGTGAACACCAGGTCCCACACGCCGTGGCCAAGTTTGAGCCCGCGGTTTTCAAACTTGGTGAGGGGCCGGTAGCCGGGTTTGGGCGCGTAACCGCCTGCCTCAAGCCCTGCGGTGTTGCGCAGCAGTGGCTCGGCGTTGAGCACCGCCAAAATTTGTTGGGCATACGGCGCCCAGTCGGTGGCGCAGTGCAGGTAGCCGCCGGGCTGGAGGCGGGCGGCGAGCTTGGCGATCAGCGGCGGCTGGATCAGGCGGCGTTTGTTGTGTTTGGTCTTGTGCCAGGGATCAGGGAAAAATATGTGCGCGCCGTCCAGGCTGGCCAGCGGCAGCATGTGGTCAATGACTTCGACCGCGTCGTGCTGCAGGATGCGGATGTTGGAAAGCGACTGCTCGGCGATGCGCTTGAGCAGCGCACCCACGCCCGGCGTGTGAACCTCGCAGCACAAAAAATTGTCTTGCGGCCTTAGCGCGGCAATTTGCGCGGTGGCTTCGCCCATGCCAAAGCCGATCTCCAGAATGGTCGGCGCCTGGCGTTCGAAGCTGGCCGCAAAGTCCATGGGCTGCGCGGTGTAGGGCAGCAGAAAGCGCGGGCCTACATCGGTGAAGGCTTTGGCCTGGCCGGCGGTGGTACGGCCGGCGCGCAGCACGAAGCTGCGGACGGTGCGCAGGAAAGGCTGTGGGTCGGAAGGGAGTTTGGAATCGTTCACCGATGGATTTTAGTGCCCGTGCAGTGTGGCCCATTCCAGCGTCCATTGCGCCAAAGCGTGAGGCACTGCGCCGGTTTGCACAGTCAGACCCAGCACGCGGGCAGCGGCGTTGAGTGCGGCCAGGGGCTCGCTCAGGTCCAGGGCCTCTGCGCCATTTTGTTTGCTGAGTTTTTCGCCGTTGGCACCCAGCACCAGCGGCGTGTGCAGGTACTGCGGTGTGGGCAGGCCCAGGGCGCGCTGCAACTGGATTTGCCGCGCGGTGTTATCGGCCAAATCTTGGCCGCGCACCACGTGGCTGACACCTTGCGCGGCATCGTCCACCACCACGGCCAGCTGGTAGGCCCACAACCCGTCGGCGCGGCGCAGCGCAAAGTCGCCAACTTGCGTGCTGACGTCTTGGCTTTGCGGCCCTAAGTAGCGGTCTGTCCAAACCAGTGCGCCGGCTTGCGTTAAAAAGCGCCAGGCCCGGGCCGGCTTGCCTTGCAGGCCGTGGCGGCAGGTGCCGGGGTAGACCAGCTCGCCATGGCGTTCACGTAGATGACCGGCGCCCGCCAGTGCCTGCGCGATGTCCTGGCGGGAACAGCCGCAGGGGTAGGCGTGGTCTTGCGCGATGAGCTGCTGGAGCACCGCCTCATACAACGCGCTGCGTGCAGACTGGTACAACGGCGCTTCGTCCGGCTGCAGCCCGCAGGCAGCCAGTTGCGCCAAGATGGCGGTGTCGGCACCGGGTACGCAACGCGGCGTGTCCACGTCTTCCATGCGAACCAGCCAGCGCCCGCGGTGCGCGCGCGCGTCCAGCCAACTGGCCAAAGCCGCCACCAACGAGCCGGCATGCAGCGGGCCGGTGGGAGAGGGCGCAAAGCGCCCGGTGTACGGTGGCTGACTCAAGATGGGGCTGAAGAAAACCCTTGGCCGCGCTCAGGCGATGGCCAGGGCCATTTCCAGACCCGACACAAAACCGTCCTCGACACGGTGGCCCAGGCACCAGTCACCGCACAGGCCGATGCCGGCCTTGGCGTCCCAGGCATGCGACTGGCCCAGCGGCTCAGTGGTTTGGGCGTAGCGCCAGCGGTGCACCTCGGCGTACGGCGGCTCGGCGCGAATGCCTGTGACTTCGGTGAAGGCCCGCAGCAGCTTGGCTTTGACGCGCTCAGGGCCGTCTTCCAGGTGCCGTTGAGACCAGTCGGGGCTGGCCTGCACGGTCCAGCGTTCAATGAGTTCACGGCCAGGCTTGGATGATTCGCGGGCCAGCCAGGCGATGCGATGGTGTGTGCTGCGCGCAGCGTTCCACTGCGGGCCCAGGTGCGACAACGTGGGCTGCATGGCTTGCGGGAAAGCCAGCATCAGGGTCCAGCAAGGCGCCACATCGACCCGGGACATGTGTGCCAGCAAGGCCATGCATTGCTGCGAGCTCAGCAGCAAGGCTTTGGCCTGCGGTGAGGGTATGGCCAGCACCACCTGGTCAAAATCTGAAAAGACATGTTGGCTGCCATCCGGCCCTTCGGTTTGCAGTTGCCAGCGTTCGGGGTGCAGCTTGTCGCGCTCGATGCGCACGACCTGGGTCTCCAGCGACAACTGGCCAGCCGCTTCAATAGGCCGGGCCCATTGGCGC
>JBIKHX010000351.1:0-2892 GCA_044361945.1 Polaromonas sp.
GCCTGGATTCGGCGTCGGGGGTGATTCCTGAAATCAGTGCCAACCGTTTGCTGGTGTCGGTGCGGATGATGCAAAAGGAAAACGATGACCGGCTGCACACTTACACCGACGACGCGCAATTCGAATTGACGCTTTGCGCTTGATTCAAGCGGCCGTCCGCTGAAGCCGGCGGCCTGTCTGAAAGCCCAGACCATGGACAACACACCACCCCGCAGCAAAACCGTGACCTGCCCGACTTGCGGCGGCCTCAGCGTGTATGCGCTGACCAATGTTTTCCGCCCTTTTTGCAGTGAACGCTGCAAAAATGTAGATTTGGGTGCGTGGGCCAGCGAAAGCTTTCGCGTGCCCACCGAGGCGCCACCCGAAGACTTGCCCTACGGCGACGCCAAACTGCAGTAATCGGAGCCCCGGCCCGATCAGGCTTCTGGCGTGCCCAGAACCTGCTGCAACTCACCGTTTTGGAACATCTCCGTCATGATGTCTGAGCCGCCGATGAATTCACCTTTGATGTAGAGCTGGGGAATCGTCGGCCAGTTGCTGTATTCCTTGATGCCGTTGCGAATCTCTTCGTCTTCCAGCACGTTCACCGTTGCCGGCTTGGTGACGCCACAGGCTTTGAGCACCTGAATTGCACGGCCTGAAAAGCCACACATAGGGAACTGGGCGGTTCCTTTCATGAAAAGAACCACGTCACTGGATTTGACGATGTCGTCGATGCGTTGCTGTGTATCGCTCATATTCATTGCTCCTTGATTCAGATTTGGACTGGCGCGCAAACCGGATGCCATTGGCCTGATTATCCGGCTCTTTCAGTGCCCTTGCCGCCGGCCGGCCAACGCCCTCCCGTGCAGCGCAAAATCCCGGCCAGATCGGGGCGGCTGCTGACCGCTTCAAAGCCGCCCGCCTGCAGCAGCAGACTGACCGCGCCGGCCTGGTCGTAGCCGTGCTCTAGCAGCAGCCAGCCGCCGGGCGCCAGGTGCGGCGGCGCTTGCGCAATGATCTGGCGCAAGTCATCGAGCCCATCTGCCCCGGCGGTGAGCGCCTGTAAGGGCTCATGGCCCAAGGCGGCAAGGTGCGGGTCACCCGCGCGAACATAAGGCGGGTTGCTGACAATCAGGTCGAACACGCCGCTGATACCCGCCAGCCAGCAGCTGGCCATCATCCTGACGTCCAGACCCAGCGAAAGGGCGTTTGCGCGCGCTACGCACAAGGCTGGCTCGCTGGCATCGATGGCAAGTACTTCGCTTGACGGGCGTGCATTTTTGAGCGCCAGCGCTACCGCGCCGCTGCCTGTGCCCAGGTCCAGCACCTTGGCCGAGCCAGGCGCCGCCGGCAGCAGTGTCAGCGCCCAGTTCACCAGGGTTTCGGTGTCCGGCCGGGGAATCAGCACCCGCGGATCAACCGCCAGCGTCAAACCGAAAAATTCTTGCTGGCCGAGCAGGTAAGCCAGCGGCTCACCTTCGCCTAAGCGTGTGCACAGGGCGCTAAAACGCTGCGCCTTGTCTTGCGTGAGGGCGTCATCCGCATGGCTTGTCAGCCATGCGCGGTCTGTGAGCGGGCGGCCCAGCGAATGCAGCAGTAAATGCTGCGCATCCAGCCGGGCTAATCCACTGTTGAGCGCTTGCTGCAAAACTTTTGCTATGTTGTCCAAGTCGCTGGTGTCCTTGGGACTGTCAGCATGCTCAGCCATGGCGGTTTTCCAGTTCGGCCAGCAGTTCTGCGCCGCGCTCGACTTGCAAGGCGGTGATCACATCGTCCATGTCGCCTTCCATGATGGCGCCCAATTTGTACAGCGTCAGGTTGATGCGGTGGTCGGTGAGCCGGCCCTGCGGAAAGTTGTAGGTGCGGATGCGGTCGCTGCGGTCGCCGCTGCCGATCAGGCCTTTGCGCATGGCAGCGTCTTTGGCGGCCCGCTCAGAGCGGTCTTTTTCTTGGATACGCGCCGTCAGCACCTTCAGCGCTTGCGCTTTGTTGCCGTGCTGGCTGCGGCCGTCCTGGCATTCGGCCACGATGCCGGTGGGCAGGTGGGTGATGCGCACTGCCGAATCGGTCTTGTTGATGTGCTGGCCACCGGCGCCGCTTGCGCGGTAGGTGTCAATGCGCAGGTCGGCCGGGTTGATCTGGATCGCCACGGCCTCGTCGGGTTCGGGCAGCACGGCGACGGTGCAGGCACTGGTGTGGATGCGGCCCTGGGTTTCGGTGGCCGGTACGCGCTGCACGCGGTGTCCGCCCGATTCAAAGCGCAGCCGGCCGTAAACGCCCATGCCCAGCGCATCGGCCGCCCCCTCGATACGCAGCACCACCTCCTTGTAGCCGCCCAGCTCGGAGGGCGACTCGCTGATGATTTCGCAGCGCCAGCTGCAACGTTCGGCGTAACGGGTGTACATGCGGTACAGGTCGGCTGCAAACAGGGCTGATTCGTCACCGCCGGCACCCGCGCGAAGCTCCAGAAAAGCCGGCCTGGCGTCGTCCGGGTCTTTGGGTATCAGCATCCGTCGCAGCGCCTCGTCAAGCCGGCCGATGTCGGCTTTGGCCGCAGTGATTTCGTCCTCGGCCATCGCCGTCATGTCGGCATCGCTGCCTGCATCGTTGAGCAAAGTCTGGGCCTCGGCTAGATCTGTCTCGCGCTGCGTCAAGCGCTGGTACTGCGCGGTGATCAGACTGGCTTCTGCGTGTTCGCGGGTCAGGCTGCGAAAGCGGCCCATGTCACTGACCACGTCGCTGGCCGACAGCAGGGCGTCCAGCTCTTCCAAGCGAAGAATTTGACGGTCCAGGGTTTGACGTAAAAAAGGTTTCATCTGAATGTGTTGTGCGAGGAATTGACCGGAGTGCGCATGCACTGCTAAGCCCAATGGGGCGCCCCGCTTTCAAGTCGGGGCGCGTGGGCCGCTG
>JBIKHX010000043.1:0-9774 GCA_044361945.1 Polaromonas sp.
ACCTTAAACGCACCTGGTCTAGAGAGACCCGACTGGAGAGAGAGCAAAAAGGTCTAGAGCCTTTGACACCTCAGCTGACAGGAAAGTATTCCGTTCCCAAGTCTTGAATTTAGCCTATTAAAAAGATTTATTTGTTGTTTTTAATTTCAAAGGAGACTTTTATGTTTAAAAAAATGAAACTTATCTCTAAATTTGTGCCAGTTATAGCTGTTACGGTATTTGGTTTGTCCACAGCACAGATGGCTAATGCGCAACCACTTACCCGCATTACATATGTATCGCCAAGCCCGTCGGCCATTAACTCATTCCCAGTATTTGTTGCGATGGGTGAGGGTTACTTCAAACAAGAGGGAATTGAAATACAAGCAGAAGCAGTCAATGGATCTGGACCCGTATTACAAGCCCTGGCATCTGGCCAGGCTCAATTGGGTCGACCTGGCCCTGCTCCTCTCATTAAAGCCAGGGCGCGGGGCGTCGATGTTGTTTTTGTATACAACTCCTTGCCGCGCACATCCTTTGGTATCTTGGTCAAAACAGACTCCAAATATAAGCTGCCCGGAGATCTCAAAAGCAAAACGATTGGCGTTGGAACAGCCGATGGCGCCGAGGTAGGATTCGCCCGTTCGATTCTCGGTTCATACAACATGAAGGAACCACAAGACTATAAATTTATACCGGTCGGCGATGGAGGTCCGGCAACGGCTGGCTTCCTTCGGGGAGATATTGAAGCCTATGTTGGCAGCATCGCTGATGCAGCTATTTTAAATAGCAGGGGCATGAAAGTTCGTGACATAACACCAGACAAATTTCAGGTTTTATTTGGCAATGGATATGCCATGATGGGTGACTACATCAAGAAAAACCCCAAGCTTGTTGAAGGCGTTGGTCGTGCGCTTGTTAAGGCAACGATATTTGCACGCAATCCAGCGAACCGCGACAAGGTTTTGCAGCATTTAGCCGCCGGAAATCGCCAGGAAATCGAAGACAAGAATTTTGCAAACGCTTTGCTTGATGCAGTTCTTGCTAAGGGACTTCCTTTTGATCAGTCAAAGGGCTGGGGTTATAACGAACCCGCTGCTTGGCAAAACTGGCACGAAAGCATGCTGAAAGAGAAAGAACTTGACGCACCGCTCAAGGACTTGGCAGCCGCTTACACAAACGCTTTTGTCCCAGCTTGGAACGCGAAAAAGTGAGCCTGCAGTCATCTGATAAAGAAAACTCTGGCGCCGAAGGGCGCCCGGTTTTCGTCCTGGAGCAGGTCAGCAAACACTTTCCCCGTCGCAATGTTCATGCACTCGATCGCGTAGATCTGACAATGCGCGAGGGGCGCTTTTACTCCGTCATTGGCTCCAGTGGATGCGGCAAGTCAACTTTGCTCAAGATCATGGCGGGACTGCAACCGCCCTCTTCTGGCAGTGTCATGCTCGAAGGAAAGCCTGTTCTGGGACCTCGACACGACATTGGAATGATGTTTCAGCAGGCAACCCTGCTGCCCTGGCGCACGACTCTTGAGAATGTTGTGTTGCCGATTGAAATTCGCGATGGCAAATCTGCCGCATTAGCCGCTCACGATAAGGCGCAAAAGCTTTTGAAACTCGTGGGGTTAACTGGGTTCGAATCCGTCTACCCTTCGGAGCTATCAGGTGGTATGGCACAACGAGCCGCCATATGCAGAATGCTGATTTCAGAGCCATCGGTTTTGTTGTTAGACGAGCCATTCAGTGCTCTGGATGAGCTGACGCGTGAATTCATGAATATGGAATTACAGCGCATATGTATGGAGCGCAACGCAACAGCCTTTTTGGTTACCCACTCGATTCCAGAGGCCGTTATTCTTTCAGACAATGTTTTTGTCATGTCCTCACGGCCCGGCAGATTCGTTGAAGAAATTGTGGTTAACCTGCCCAGACCGAGAACTCTAAGTATGCTGACAAGTCCCGAATTTGGTGAACTCGTGGACCGTATTCGTAAAAACTTGGATGCCCAGTCTTTTCTTTGATTCACGTTCTTCTACGAGATGACTATGCAAGCATTACCGTCAGGCGCTCCCCATACTGTTTGGACAGAGAAAACCTCTTGGATAGACTCAGTTCCAAGAGCAGTCTCCATGACCTTGTTGTTTGTTGCCTTTATTTTATTCTGGACAGCACTCACCTGGTCTTCAGTAGTCTCGCCAATTATTCTACCCTCCCCAGCTGAAACACTTAAACAGATAATATATGTAGGCCATAACTTGTTAATCGGCGACTACATGCTGACTGCTTTGTATATCACGCTCCAAGAGGTTTTTTATTCATTTCTGCTTGCCTTATTTCTTGGATTCAGCCTTGGCATTCTAGTCGGCGAAACAATTTTTGGTGAACGTGCAGTCATGCCGTATTTGGTTGCACTGGACACCATGCCCAAGGTGGCATTTGCCCCGATTTTTATCGCCTGGCTTGGCTTTGGAATTGAATCCAAAGTGGCCTTGGCTACCTTTATTGCAGCTTTCCCGATTATTGTAGGAACTGCAGCGGGCTTGCATTCAGCTGATGAAAATAGTCGCATGCTGTTCAAAACCATGGGTGCAAGTCGATTTCAAACGCTTCTCAAAATGAAGCTGCCAATGGGGATGCCTCAATTTTTTACAGGCTTGAAAATTGGGACTGTTGGTGTCATGGCTGGCGCCATAACCGGCGAGTTCTTGGGCGGAGGCAAGGGTTTTGGGGAACTTATCCGTGTGGCATCAACCAATTTAAATACGGCCAGAGTGTTTGCGCTCATCATTTTTCTGAGTCTCATCGGATTGAGTTTGTATTTGTTGGTTGGCTGGCTTCAGCGCAGACTCGTCTTTTGGCAGAAATCCGGTTTGCTGGGTGACGGCTTTTAAATTTATCGGGCAGTCATTTGACTCACTCACTGGCAAATCTCGCTACTTCACTCATTAGCGATGCTTATGGTGACCGGCTCTTAGGAACTGTTGGACTGAGTTCTTACAACACTGGACATGTTCAGGTTGTTGGCAAAGCATTAACCGTCAAAGTGGCCGCTGGTGATAACTTGTTTGTACACAAAGCGCTTGATCTGGCAGCGCCAAATGATATTTTGGTCATAGATGGCGGTGGGGACATTAGTCGCGCCCTTATCGGCGAATTAATGGCAACGCGTGCACGAGGGCTGGGCGCCCTTGCATTTGTGGTTGACGGTGCCATTCGAGACGTAGATTTTTTTATCAACAATGAGTTTTTGTGCTGGGCAAGAGGTGTGTGCCTAAGAGGGCCTTACAAAAATGGCCCCGGACAGATCAATGTCCCCGTTGTCGTCGGCGGAATGCTCGTCAATCCCGGCGACATCATCTGTGGAGACCGTGACGGGTTGATCGCCATACCGCCCCATCTTGCCGAGCAAGTTGCACAAGCTGCAAATGAAAAAAAACAGCTCGAAGATGCAAAGCGCATTCAATTTGCCAGCAGAGCTACGCTCCCTTCGTAGCGGTTAGCCAAACCTCTAGAGTGGGTCAACTGTGCGCCAGCAACGAACGGGCTTGTGACGCGTTGATGACTGAACGCGAACGGCAAAAGGCAAAAGTCACAACGTGCACAAAAAGCCTTAAAAAACCGCCTGTCGTCGGATTGAACACGCCTGTTTTAGCTGATACGCTATGCCGGATGGACAAGATTGATCCCACGTATTGCCCAATCTGCCAATCCCCAAATGCTTGCACTATGGAAATGGCTAGGGCAGCAGGTACTCAACCTGAGCGCTGCTGGTGCATTGACGCAAAGTTCACACCTGAAGTTCTGGCCCTGTTACCGAATCAAGCCAGAGGCAAAGCCTGCATTTGTGCCAAATGCGCCAACAGTGTTGGTGCACAACAGCATTGATGGCCTAATCAGTAAAGCAATCTCTTGCGTATTGCTTTGTAAATTTCTAAAAAAGGAGCCAATCATGCTCGTTCGCCTTTTGTATGTCAGCCAGCCGATAGGCCCAGTGACAACGACCGTCACCTCTTTGATATTAGAGCAATCTCATACCAACAACAAAAGAGAAAATATCACTGGTGTTTTATGTCAAGGCTCAGGCTTATGGTTGCAAGCGTTAGAAGGTGAAAGGCATCAAGTGAACGTTCTTTACGCTCGAATCATGGCGAATCGACATCACCACAATCTTGAATTGTTGTCGATGGAAGAAATTACGCACAGACGATTTGGCGAATGGTCCATGGCGCTTGTTCATTTGTCCAAAGATGACCCTATGGTCCAGATGGCGCATCCTGAATTTGACCCCTACTCCGCCACATCCAAAGATGCAATTTCGCTCTTGGATGCACTGCTCAAAACAAGCAGTCCCATCAGCAACATGGCATCCTAATTTTTATAAACTGCTTTTTTTAGCAAAGTAGACTGTTTCAGCACCGTAGCGAACCCTGCTGTTAAATTACCCCGAGAACTGAGAATGTCAATTGTTTTAAGTTGAGACACTTGGCCCCAGGGTTACTTTGCCTTCCAAGGTCCCCTGCGGTGAATCAACTCAGCCTTGTCGCGCGGGTTTTTCACTATCGGCATTCCCGTCAATAATATTGCTGTTTGTTCTACCCCCCCCCATTGAGGCGCATCAACGCGCTGCCATAGCCTGATGAGCCAGCAGACCCAAGCTCCTACTACTTCGCCTGCTGCCAATGCAGTACAAAGCCGCCTGGTGCAGGTGCTGTTTGTCGGTGTCTTCATGGCTGCACTCGATTCAGCCATCGTGGGGCCGGTCCTGCCGGCATTACGTGAAGCCTTTGGTGTCGACAACCGCACTGTCGGACTGCTATCTACCGTTTTTTCCCTGAGTTCGATGTGCAGCACGGCGCTGATGGCTTACTTTAGCGACCGCTATGGCCGCCGTCCGGTGTATCTGGCCAGTGTGGCGCTTTTCGCCATCGGCTCACTGTGCATCGCAGCAGCTCCCAGCTTTGACCTGCTGCTGGCAAGCCGTGCCATTCAAGGCATTGGCGCAGGGGGCATTGCGCCGGTGGCAAGTGCAGTGATTGGAGATGTGTTCACAGCAGAGCGGCGGGGCCGTATTTTGGGGCTGATTGGCGCCACCCATGGCATGGCCTTTGTACTCGGGCCGCCACTGGCTACCGCGCTCACATCCACGCTGGGCTGGCGCTGGTTGTTCCTGGTGAACATACCTGTGGCTCTGGTCGTGCTGTGGTTAGGGGCGCGCAGCTTGCCAGGTAAGCGCAGCGACGCGGCACCAGGGCCCATCGACACAGCGGGTATTGCCCTTACTTTGTTGTTCCTTCTGTGTTTGGTGATGGGGATTTCGCGCCTGCCGGACTCGGCCACCGGGATGCTGTTATGGCCTTGGTTTCTGGCTGCCAGTGGCGTACTGCTGGCCGCTCTGGTGGTTATTGAGAAGCGCCAAGCGCAGGCGCTGATTCCCATTGCGCTGTTTGAAAACCGGCAACTGGCTTATACCTATGTGCTGACGCTGGGCGTGGGGCTCTCCATGGGTGGCATTGTGTTTTTGACCACCATTGCCACGCTGGCCTATGGGGTTAGCGTGGAGCACGCGGGGTTGGCACTGCTGCCTTTGGTGCTGTGCTCTATGGTGGGCTCGATGGCGGCGGGGCGGCTACTAAACCGTCTGGGTGCTCGCAATATGGTGATCTTTGGTTTCGGACTGCTGACCCTGGGATACCTGCAAAGCGCGGTGCCAGAGACCGGCTTTACCGCGTTCGTGGTGGCGTCGGTGCTGGTCGGTATTGGCCTGGGTGTGGTTGTCAGCGGCGCACTGCGCTCGATTGCCATTGACGAAGCGCCCCCTGCCCTGCGCGGCTCAGCCCAGGGGCTGATCAATATTTTCAATGCCGTAGGGACACTGTTGGCTGTGACCTGCATCAGCGCCATTGCTGACTTTGATGGCGGTGAGCTAACAGGCTTTGGTCGCGCGTATCTTGCCTTGGGGTTGACCATGCTCGTGATGCTGTTGGTTGCGTTCGGGCTAAAAAGGGCGTCAAAAGATTCCTTGTGACCATACAAGGCGTCTGCCTTGTCCTGCAAGAAAACCAAGCTTACCAAACCGCCAATGCTGCGGTTGTAAATCGCTTGGCTATGACTTCGGCCTACAAATTCAACTCAAAGCGGACTATCGCGACGTCTTACTGCGCAACCGTTTTAATTTTGAGATAAGTGGAAATTAGGGGGATTCCCTATTCGCACTTGTAGCAGGGACGGAAATAATTAACGCTACATCAGCGTAACGCCATCGGGCAATTTGCTTGTTTTTGACCCAGACCTACTCCCCTACTTTTCATATTTCTGATTGAAAAATTTCATGCCTCAAACCCCCAGCAACGTTTTGTTTATATTGTCAGACGAACACACGCGTGATGTGACCGGCTGTTACGGGCATCCATTTATTCAAACTCCTAATCTTGATGCGCTTGCGGCGCGCGGAACGCGGTTTGATGCAGCTTATACAAATTGCCCGATCTGTGTGCCGGCTCGAGCTAGTCTGCACACTGGTACGCACGTTGCAGAAAATCATTGCTGGGACAATGCCCATCCCTACGATGGCAGCATGCGCAGTTGGGCGCACCGCCTGCGCGACGCTGGCCACCACACCATGTCGATTGGCAAGCTTCACTTTAGAAGCCAAGATGACGACAATGGTTTTGTTGAAGAAATTATCCCTCTGCATGTAGTCGACGGGCAAGGGGATTTGCTGGGCTTGGTTCGCTCGCCACTACCGGCCGCACGCGGTGGCACTGCTGATTTAGCTAACGGTGCAGGTCCGGGTGAGTCAACCTATGCAGCCTACGACCGGAGTATTCGAGATGGGACCATTGAATGGCTTAAGGGCCATGCGCAAAAACAAACCAAACCCTGGTGTTTGTTTGTTTCTTTCGTCAAACCCCATTTTCCGTTAGTCGCACCGCCAGAGTTTTACAAAAAATACCCCCCGGAAAGCTTACCCATGCCGCGTTTATACGAAGACGTGCATGAGCCCACCCATCCAGTGGTTGCAGCGCTACGCCAATGCATGAATTACGACGATTACTTCACACCCGAAAAGGTACGTATCGCACTGGCGGCCTACTATGGCATGGTAAGTTTTCTGGATGACAACATCGGCAAGGTTCTATTGGCTTTGCAGGAGTCCGGATTGGCCGAAAAAACCCGCGTGATCTATTCAACGGATCATGGTGACAACTTGGGTAACCGCCACATGTGGGGCAAGTCTGTTCATTACGAAGAGGCTTGTGCCATACCCATGATCATTGCCGGGCCTGGCATTGGGGCGGGTCAGGTCTGTGACACGCCAGTAAGCTTGGTCGACATCTATCCCACCATTTTGCAAAGCGTAGGTCTTGCGCTCGATTCACTTGATCAGAAGTTGCCGGGCCGCTCGCTGATGGATTTGGCCGCACTACCTACCCAAGAGCGTGCTGTTCTGAGCGAATACCATGCAGCAGGCTCTATCACTGCCATGTATATGGTGCGAATGGGACGATGGAAATACATACACCATGTCGACTATAAACCCGAACTTTTTGACTTGGTCAATGACCCTGGTGAAATCAATGATCTGTCGGGTAATCCTGAGCATCGGGAAACCCTGCTCCGAATGGAGGGGCAACTCCGCAGCATGATAGACCCAGAGGCAGTCAACGCAAATGCTTTCGCCGACCAAGCCAGCAAGATAAAGGCACAAGGTGGCGTCGAAGTGCTGCTCAAGCGCGGTGATTTCGGTTATTCACCTGCGCCCGGTCAAAAACCAGTTTTTGCGACCAGTCTTGAGGCCTAAGATTTTCATTTAGAGACAAGCCGATCTGCAGACCTTGACCACTAACGATAGGAGACGACGATGAAGACCTTGAAACACATCAGCCTTGTAGGCGCATTGGCCTTTGGTATGACGGCAATGTCAACGCAGGCCTTGGCTCAGTCTTATCCCGACAAACCCATTCGCCTGATCGTTGCAGACGCACCCGGTGGGGCGCCGGATATTTTGGCGAGGATGCTGGCCCAAAAAATGTCGGACAGCATGGGCCAACCCGTTGTCGTTGATAACAAGCCCGGTGCAGCCGGAATGGTTGGTGCAGAACAGGCCGCTCGAGCTCCTGCAGACGGCTATAACCTTTTCATGAATCAGACTGCAGTTTGGGGAATCTTGCCGAGCGTCAAGAAAAACTTGCCTTATGACCCCGTCAACAGCTTCATGCCCATCACCCGCATCGCCATCACATCAAATGTCATGGTCATCAACCCGTCAATTTCCGCTAAAACCGTGCCAGAGTTGGTCAAGCTGGCGAAGGCAAATCCCGGTTCGATTAATTATGCGTCTGCGGGTATTGCATCGCCAGCCCACTTGGCTGGTGAAATGTTCAATTTGCTCACTGATGTGAAGTTAACTCACGTGCCGTACAAAGGTGCCGGCCCTGCACTTCTTGACGTGATCGGAGGCCAGGTGCAACTAATCATCACCTCGCCGATCGCAGCCGGGGCTCATATCAGCAACGGCAAGGTGCGCGCGCTTGCAACAACGGGCGCGCAGCGTAACCCCGCATTACCAGACCTGCCCACAATTGCTGAGTCTGTCAAAGGATATGAAATTTCTCAAGCTTGGGGTATCACCGTTCCCAACGGGACGCCTGCTGCCATAGTTAATAGGCTTCATGCTGAAATTATCAAGGCGATAAGCCAGCCCGACACACGCGACCGAATCTCAAAATTAGGCGCGGTGCCCTTTACAGAGACACCAGGGGAGTTTGCAGCAGCCATCGCTGCTGACCGCAAGCGCTTAGGCGACGTCATAACCAAGACCGGCATCGTTCTGGCGGACTGATCATTTAAGTTTTCTCAAAACGATCAACAAGCAACGGCGCGCTAGCCTTTCATGGCAACAAGCGATGGAGTCAAGCTTAAGAAAATCAGCTTGGAGTCAACTACCTCAATCCACCTCTAACTTGACCCGTTGCATGATGGTTTTCCACAGCTCTCGCTTGTTGGCGGCTGTGGACCGGCCCCAGGCTGATATCTCACCCAATGTGCGAAAACACCCCTCACACAAGCCGTTCTCTGCATTGACGCGGCAAACAGAAATACAAGGCGTCGGAATGTCTTCGCCTGCCACCGACACGGCGTTTGCTCGGGCCGTCAAGCTTTGTATAGCCTCTTGCCTGGGTAAATTGTTGGACTGAATATGCACAGCAAGGTCGACGACTGAGCGCTGAGTCATTGCTTGGCGCTCTTTGGGAGTGATTGCGATAAAGGCATTGGTTTGACCCGCACTGTTCCTTGGCCGTTTGCTTTCATGCCTTTGGTCTTGGCGCCCCAAATATGCTTGGAGGCCAAAAGCTGATCATAGAGTTCTTGTGCGGCTGGCGACAGGGATCGCCCCCTGCGGTGGATCAAGCCCACAGTGCGGCTAACCGCGGGATTCACCAGCGGTACGCTCACAAGAGTGGGATGTCCATCAGGCGGCATGGCTAACCTGGGTACTGCTGCCACCCCCATCCCGGCCTCCACCAAACTGACCAAGGTGGATACATGCTGAGCCTCGCAATACCACCTGGGGCGTGTCGGATGTTCCGTGAGCGCTAGATCAAGTAAAAATCGATTTCCACTGTCTTTCGTTACTGACATGTAATCGTAAGCAGACAATTCAGACCAAGTCACTTTCTTCATGCGTGCAAGCGGATGCTCAGTCCTGCAGGCCACGACAAAGGGCTCCTTCAAAATCGGTTCGAATACCAAGTCTGGCTCTTGGGCGCCGATGTAGTTGAGCCCAAAATCCGCT
>JBIKHX010000352.1:0-2874 GCA_044361945.1 Polaromonas sp.
GCAGGCGGCCTGGTCGTACTTGTCGACAAAAGTGGCTGCCCAGTCAAAGTGCGGGTGGCCGCGCCAGCGTTCGCGCTCGTTCACATCCACACCGGGCAAGTGCGGCGAGTGAATGTTTTGAAATGTGCCGTGGCGTTGCAGCATCCAATAGTTGCGGTCAGAAACGTAGCTGCCCAGCAGTTCGGCGGCAAACTCGCCATGCGTCGACGGGCAGGCAATAAAACCAATGTCATGCAGCAGGCATACCACCACGTCTTCTTCGTCCAGGCCATCACGCAAGGCCATGGTGGCTGATTGCAGTGAATGCCGGTAGTTGTTGACCATGTAGCCAAAGCTGGTGTCATGCTCTGACACGGCCAGCATGCGCAGCACCTGGCGGGCTTGTTCTTGCTGGTAGTACACGGCGCGCTGGGTGTTCAGCGTCGTCCAGTCAGCGCTGGAGAAATCTTCAAGAGAGATTTTTTCAATCGTCTGCCAATCGGGACGCAGCAGGGGGCTGTGGTTGGGTGGCTGGGTCATAGGCGGTGCTCCATCATGTTTCCATCACAAAAGCGGCAAAGTCGTCGCAGCCGCCAGCAATTGCAGCCTCAAGCAATTGCTTGCCTTGCTCGGCTGTTGCCAAGGCGGAATCAGACCCCACCCGGCCGTCCGGAAAAGCTGCCTGGTGGGTCTGTGCGTCCCAGTGGTTGTCGCCACCGTGGTCGCGTA
The DNA here is from genome assembly GCA_044361945.1 of Polaromonas sp. GTDB lineage: Bacteria > Pseudomonadota > Gammaproteobacteria > Burkholderiales > Burkholderiaceae_C > Polaromonas. The sequence continues at coordinate 709 of JBIKHX010000352.1, forward strand.
AAAAGGCCGCGGGGAGTTGGGCTGGGGGGGCAAGCGCTTGTGGTGACAATTTTCTTTCAGAGCCTGGAAGTAGATGCAGGGTGATGGCAATCTCACTGGGGGTAGCATGCATGCCTTCGCCAACGCCGTACCATTGCTTGCGCAGCGCGTCGGCTTCGGGGTAGTCCCACCAGCTGCGCAGGCGGCAGCGTGGCGGCTGCCCGGCCATGCTGCCCAGACTCCACTGGGCGTAAATGTCTTGAAACGCAGCCTTGGCCACAGCCACATTCGCGCCGTGGCCGTTGACAAAATAAAACCGCTCAAAGCCTTGCCGCTTGAGAGATAAAACATAGTCGTTGACAACAGCCATCAGCGTGCTGGCGCGCAATGAAATGGTGCCGGGAAAGCCGAGGTTAAACTGCGCTACGCTGAGGCTTAAGGTGGGGCCAACCAGCGCGCCGTTGCACTCTCCGATGCCGTGGGCGACGGCCGAAGCGGTCAGGGCATCGGTACCGATCAGTCCGATGGGGCCGTGTTGCTCGGTCGAGCCGATGGGCACGATGATGGCTTTGGACTGGGCCAGATACGCGCTGACTTCGCGCCAGGTAGCATGGGTTAATTGCATATCGACGCATAGTAAAGCAGATCTAAGGAATCACCATGGCGATGTCTGAGAACCTGATCTCCAGTGCCGAAAATGGCGCGCATCTCTCGGCGCCAGAAAGTGCCACACCAATCATTGACATGCAGGGTGTGTCCAAATGGTTTGCTACTTTTCGGGCACTCGATGATGTGCACCTGCAAGTCGCTGCGGGTGAAAAAGTAGTAATTTGCGGGCCGTCGGGCTCGGGTAAGTCCACATTGATCCGCTGCATTGCGCGGCTTGAGAAACACGAGCAAGGCGAGATTGTGGTCGACGGCGTGACGCTCAGCGATGACCGTGCTAGCGTGCAGCAACTGCGGCGAGAAGTGGGCATGGTGTTCCAGCAGTTCAATTTGTTCCCTCACCTGTCAGTGCTCGACAACTTGATGCTGGCCCCCATGAAAGCGCGCGGCATGCCCAAAGCTGAAACCCAGGCGCTGGCCATGCAGTATCTGGAGCGCGTCGGCATTGCCGGACAAGCGGACAAATACCCCAGCCAGCTGTCAGGCGGGCAGCAGCAGCGGGTGGCGATTGCGCGGTCGCTGTGCATGCGCCCGAAAATCATGCTGTTTGACGAGCCCACTTCTGCGCTGGACCCAGAAATGATCATGGAGGTTCTGCAGGTGATGGAAGACCTGGCCAAAGATGGCATGACGATGATTTGTGTCACCCACGAGATGGGTTTTGCACGTCGCGCGGCCGACAAAGTTATTTTTATGGATCACGGGCGGATTGTTGAAAGCGCTGCGCCAGAGGCTTTTTTCAGATCGCCGCAAACAGCGCGCTGCAAAGAGTTTTTGGGGCGCATTCTTCACCACTGACGCGTTGCGCCGGTAAAAAATCAGTGCTGCGACTGCGCCAGTTTGCGCTCCATTCTGCGCACCCCCCACGATGCCAGCAAGATCAGCAGAAGGTATTCAAATACCAAAAACGTGTAGATTTCCAGCGGGCGGTATTCGGTTACATTCAGCTCATTGGCGCGGCGGGTGAATTCCTGCAGGCCAATCACCGACACCAGCGAGCTCATTTTGAGCACATACACAAACTGGTTGCCTAAAGCCGGCAAGATGGTTCGAATCGCCTGCGGAAACACCACATACCTGAGCGTTGACCAGCGCGACAAACCCAGTGTTTCAGCTGCCTCGCGCTGGCCCTTGGCCACTGACTGCAAGCCTGCGCGAAACACCTCGGCCTCAAATGCCGCATCAGATAGCGCCAGCGACATCACGCCCGCAGAAAAAGCGCCAAATTGCAAACCACTCACTGCCGGCAGGCCGTAGTACACCCACAGCAGCAGCACCAGCAGCGGAATCGCGCGAAAGCATTCGACGTAGCTACGTGCCAGCCAGCGCAGTGCCTTGTAGGGGGACAACAGCGAGACAGCCAGCAGCAAACCCATCACCACAGATATCAAAATGGCCGAGACCGACAAGGCCAGCGTCATCCCAACGCCACTGATTAAAAACTCGATATTGCTCAAGCCCTTGGGCAGGAACGGGTTGAAAACGTACCAGCCCCAGTTGTAGCTGCTGTTGCTGGCGCAG
>JBIKHX010000353.1:0-2860 GCA_044361945.1 Polaromonas sp.
AAGGTGGCGGCTGCGTCATTGGCAATTTGCATGGCGCGCGGATCGGCCAGGCCGATGTCTTCCCAGGCCATGCGCACCACGCGGCGCGACAGGTAGCGCGCGTCTGCACCACCATCGAGCATGCGGCACAGCCAGTACAGCGCTGCATCGGGGTGCGAACCGCGCACGGATTTGTGCAGCGCAGAGATCTGGTCATAAAAGTTGTCGCCGCCTTTGTCAAAGCGGCGGGCGTTGAGCGTCAGGGCGTCCTGCAAAAAAGCGGCGTCTATCTGCGTGACGCCGGCGGCTGCCGCCGCGCTGGCCGACTGCTCGAGCAGGTTGAGCAGGCGGCGGGCGTCGCCGTCTGCGTAGCCGACCAGGGTGTTGACCGCGCTGTCGTCCAGGTGAACATCGGGCAACTCGCTGGCCTGCGCGCGGCGCACCAGGGTTTGCAGCTCTTCGTCGCTGAGCACTTGCAGCACATAGACCTGCGCGCGTGAGAGCAAGGCGGAGTTCACTTCAAAGGAGGGGTTTTCAGTGGTGGCGCCTATGAAGACCACCAGCCCCGACTCAACAAAGGGCAGCAAGCCGTCTTGCTGGCTTTTGTTGAAGCGGTGAATCTCGTCAACGAACAAAATAGTTTTGCGGCCCAGCGCCAGGTTTTGCTGTGCCTGGTCCATCGCAGCGCGTATGTCTTTGACGCCGGCAAACACCGCCGACAGCGCAATGAACTCGTAACCAAAGGCGCTGGCAGTCAGCCGGGCCAGCGTGGTTTTGCCGACACCGGGCGGGCCCCACAGAATCATCGAATGCGGCTTGCCTGACTCGAAGGCCAGGCGCAGCGGTTTGCCCGGGCCGATCAGGTGCGATTGGCCTATGACTTCGTCCAGGGTCTTGGGCCGCAGCGCCTCGGCCAGCGGGGCGCTGGGGGCCTTGTGAAATAAGTCAGCCATGCGCCCTTGCCCTCTGGCGCCTCAGGGCCGGATCACGTCAGCGCCGGGGGGCGGCTTGAAGTCAAAGTGCGCCGCATTGAAAGCCGGGTTGGCTTCAAAACCGGCAAAGCGCATGACCGAGCGTTGGCCGAAGCTGTCAATAATTTCAAGCACCGCCAACTCGCTGGTTTTGCCCGCGTTGCGAAAACCAATGCTGATGCTTTGCAACTGGCCTTCGCGCGTTTTGGGCGTGGCCTGCACCCATTGCAGTGCGTCTTTGTCGGGCATGGCACGCAAGCTGAAGTCGGCCTGCAGGGCCTGCAAGTTGGGCGCCGCCGCAATCAGGGCGGCCGGTGTGCCGCCCATCACTTGCGAGAGTTTGCGCGCCGTCACCTGGTTCAGGTCCACGTCGTGCAGCCACAAGGTTTGACCGTCTGCCACGATGCTTTGCTCAAAAGGTTTCTGGTACAAAAACCGGAAGCGGTTGGGCCGGGAAAACTCAAAAACGCCGCTGGAGGTTTTGCTTTTGGCCAGCTGCCCGTCACGGGCCGGGGCGGTGACCACCTGGGTGAAGCTGGCGCGGCCGCTGCGGGTGTCGCGCACAAAACGCTCCAGGCTGACCAGGCCGCTGCTGAGCTCTTGCGCGCCCACGCCGCAGGCCATGGCCAGGGTCAAAGCGCCCACAGCCAGGGAACGCAGGGCAAACAAAGTCATGGCCTTACTCGGTGCGTGCCGGCACCAGAATCTCGCGCTGGCCGCTGCCGGACATGCTGCTGACCACGCCGGCTTTTTCCATCTCTTCGAGCATGCGGGCGGCGCGGTTGTAGCCGATCTTCAAATGACGCTGCACCAGCGAAATAGAGGCCTTGCGGTTCTTGAGCACCACCTCGACCGCCTGGTCGTACATGGGGTCTTTTTCACCGGCGGCGTCGCCCTCACCCAGGCTGTCGCCATCGCCATCCACCGTGCCGCCTTCGAGCACGCCGTCGATGTAGTTGGGCTGGCCCTGCTCTTTGAGGTAGGCCACCACGCGGTGCACTTCATCGTCGCTGACAAAGGCGCCGTGCACGCGGATCGGAAAGCCGGTGCCACTGGGCATGTACAGCATGTCGCCCATGCCCAGCAGCGCTTCGGCGCCCATCTGGTCAAGGATGGTGCGGCTGTCGATCTTGCTGGAGACCTGAAAGCTCAGGCGCGTGGGAATGTTGGCCTTGATCAGGCCGGTGATGACGTCCACGCTGGGGCGCTGCGTGGCCAGCACCAGATGAATGCCGGCGGCGCGGGCTTTTTGCGCGAGCCGGGCGATCAGCTCTTCAATCTTTTTGCCCACCACCATCATCAGGTCGGCCAGCTCGTCGATCACAACAACAATGAAAGGCAGGCGCTCCAGCGGCTCAGGCTGATCAGGCGTCAGGCTGAAGGGGTTGTAGATGAGTTCTTCGCGCTCGGCGGCTTCGTCGATTTTGGTGTTGTATCCGGCCAGGTTGCGGACCCCGAGCTTGCTCATTAATTTATAGCGGCGCTCCATTTCGGCCACGCACCAGTTCAGGCCGTGCGCGGCCTGGCGCATGTCGGTGACCACGGGTGCGAGCAGGTGCGGAATGCCTTCGTAGACGCTCATCTCGAGCATCTTGGGGTCGATCAGCAGCAGGCGGACATCGCGCGCATCGGCCTTGTACAAGAGGCTCAAAATCATGGCGTTGATGCCCACCGACTTGCCCGAGCCAGTGGTGCCGGCCACCAGGCAGTGCGGCATTTTGGCCAGGTCGGCCACCACGGCGTTGCCGCCTATGTCTTTGCCCAGGCCGATGGTCAGCAGTGACTTGGCTTCGTTGTAGATTTGCGAGCCCAGAATTTCGCTCAGCTTGATCGACTGGCGTTTGGCGTTGGGCAGCTCCAGCGCCATGTAGTTTTTGCCGGGAATGGTCTCTATGACGCGGATGGACACC
>JBIKHX010000354.1:0-2853 GCA_044361945.1 Polaromonas sp.
CATTGAGCAAGGCCCGGTGCTCAACGAGCTGGACATGCCGCTGGGCATCGTCACCTCCATCAACGGCAGCATACGCATGCAGTGCGAGATCATCGGCACCGCCAGCCACGCCGGCACCACGCCCATGAACCGCCGCGCCGACGCGGCCACCGCGCTGGCCGAACTGGCTTTGTATGTAGAGCAACGCGCACTGAAAGACGGTGACTCGGTAGCCACCATCGGCATGCTGCAAGTGCCCAATGGCTCGGTCAATGTGGTGCCTGGGCGCTGCTTGTTTTCACTGGACATGCGCGCGCCTGTTAATGCGCAGCGTGACGCGCTGGCAGCCGACATCCTGTCTGCCTTGCAAGGCATCTGCGAGAAGCGCGGCTTGCGTTATACGGCTGAAGAAAGCCTGCGCGCCGCCGCTGCGCCCAGCGCTCCGGCCTGGCAAGCCCGCTGGGAGGCGGCTGTCAGTTCGCTCGGCCTGCCGCTGCACCGCATGCCCAGTGGCGCCGGCCATGACGCCATGAAACTGCACGAAATCATGCCGCAAGCCATGCTGTTTGTGCGCGGCCAAAATTCCGGCATCAGCCACAACCCGCTTGAATCAAGCACCAACGACGACATGCAACTGGCTTTTGAAGCCTTCATGCATTTGCTGACCCACCTTGACCCTTCTGGACACTGAAAAAAATGAGCACAAGCTACGCCCAACTCGACGCCTGGATCGACGCCCACTTTGACGAACAGGTGAAGTTCCTGCAAGAACTCATTCGCGTACCCACCGACACACCGCCCGGTAACAACACACCGCACGCGCTGCGCGCTGCCGGGCTGATCGAAGCCATGGGCCTGCCGGTTGAAAAGCATGAAGTGCCGCAAGCCGCCGTACTGGCCGCCGGCTTGGAGAGCATCACCAACCTGGTGGCGCGCCGCAACTACGGCCCCGGTGGCCGCACCATCGCGCTGAACGCGCACGGCGACGTGGTGCCGCCCGGCGAGGGCTGGACCAAGAGCCCCTACGGCGGCGAGATTGAAGCCGGCAAGATCTACGGCCGCGCCGCAGCGGTGAGCAAATGCGATTTTTCGACCTTCACCTTTGCTGTGCGCGCGCTCGAAGCCGTGGCCAAGCCCAAGCAAGGCGGCATTGAGCTGGTGTTTACTTATGACGAAGAATTCGGCGGCGAAGTCGGCCCGGCCTGGCTGCTGGAAAACAAGATCATTCACCCCGACCTGGTGATTGCCGCCGGCTTTAGCTACCAGGTGATCACAGCGCACAACGGCTGCCTGCAAATGGAGCTCACCGTGCACGGCAAGATGGCCCACGCCGCAGTGCCGCACACCGGCATTGACGCACTGCAAGGCGCCAACCGCATTTTGACGGCGCTGTACGCGCAAAACGCGCTTTATAAAAACATCACATCCAAGGTCGAGGGCATCACGCACCCTTACCTCAACGTCGGCTTTATTTCAGGCGGCACTAACACCAATGTGGTGCCCGGCAAAGTCACGCTCAAGCTGGACCGCCGCATGATCCCCGAAGAAGACCCGGTGGCCGTGGAAGCCAGCATCCGCAAAGTGATTGCCGCCGCCGTGGCCGACTTCAACCAAGGCCGCGCCGATGACGGCATTCATGTGGACGTGCGCCGCATGCTGCTGTCCAAAGCCCTCAAGCCCCTGCCCGGCCATCTGCCCCTGGCTGAAGCCCTGCAACGCAACGCTACAGAGCTCTTCAAAGAACCCATCCCGGCCTGCGGCACACCGCTTTACACCGACGTGCGCATCTTCGGCGAGGCCGGTATTCCGGGCGTGCTTTATGGCGCAGGCCCGCGAACCGTGCTCGAGTCCCACGCCAAACGCGCAGACGAGCGCCTGGACCTGGAAGACCTGCGCCGCGCCACCAAGGTGATTGCGCGCAGCTTGCATGATTTGCTGGGCTGAAAAACAGCTCTAAAACCCACACTTCCTCAACCGACCATGGGGTTTATGCTGATTTATTGTATGGATTAGATGTATACACTTTGGCTCACAAAACCTTGGGCCATATCCATCTCTTCACCAAAGCCCATGGAATTGGGCTCTTTTCAGGGTATATCCGAAGAATTTTCCGACCGGTCCGGCAGTCAGACTCAACAACCTGACCGAAAATAGAAGGCTGAAAACGCATAAGCCGCTGACTGGCACATTTATTGCAAAAGTTTTATCTCCTCACTTTTAACTGGAAGTACCCATGAAAACTCGCACTTTCCTCAAAACAACACTGGCACTGGCCGCCGTACTGACCATGGGCGCTGCCCAAGCGCAAAACACCCCCATCAAGTTCCAGCTGGATTGGCGCTTTGAAGGCCCTGCCGCCCTGTTCCTGACGCCCTTGGCCAAAGGCTATTTCAAAGATGAAAAGCTCGATGTGACAGTGGACGCCGGCAACGGCTCCGGAGGCGCGGTGACCCGCGTGGCCTCCGGCACTTACGACATGGGCTTTGCTGATCTGGCTTCGCTCATGGAGTTTCACGCCAACAACCCTGACGCGCCCAACAAGCCTGTGGCTGTGATGGTGGTCTACAACAACACGCCCGCATCAGTCATGTCGCTCAAAAAGACCGGCATCAAAACCCCGGCTGACCTGAACGGCAAAAAACTCGGTGCCCCCGGCTTTGACGCCGGTCGCCGCGCTTTCCCGATTTTCTCCAAAGCCAACAACGTCAGCTCTGTGCAGTGGATCTCTATGGACCCGCCGCTGCGCGAAACCATGCTGGCCCGCGGTGACGTGGACGCCATCACCGGCTTCACATTCACCTCGCTGCTCAACCTGGAAGCACGTGGCGTCAAGGCTGAAGACGTCGCCATCCTGCCCTACGCAGACTTTGGCGT
>JBIKHX010000355.1:0-2851 GCA_044361945.1 Polaromonas sp.
CGCGCAGGATTTGATCGCCAGCCTGGACGTTCCCGGGCATGACAACAGCTCAATGGATGGTTATGCCGTTCGCAGCAGCGATCTAAGCGCTACATCCGTGCTGAAGGTGACGCAGCGCATTGCGGCGGGCAGCTCGGGCCACTTGCTCGAGGCCATGGCTGCCGCCCGTATTTTCACGGGCGCGCCGGTGCCGCCGGGCGCTGATGCGGTGGTCATGCAGGAAGATGTCGAAACTCTGGACGGTCAGCAGGTGCGCGTGTGCGTGGTGCCGCCGGCCGGTCAGTGGATACGCCGGCGCGGCGAAGACGTGGCCAGCGGCACTGTGGTGCTGGCGCGCGGCGAGCGTCTGGGGCCAGCCGCCTTGGGCCTGGCCGCCAGCATTGGCTTTGACCGCCTGCAAGTCAGCCGGCCTGTGCGTGTGGCACTTTTTTCCACCGGTGACGAGCTGGTGATGCCGGGGACAGTGGCGCCCGCCGACATGCCGCCTGGCGCTATTTACAACTCCAACCGCTTCTTTTTGCGCTCCTTGCTCAAAAGGTTGGGCTGTGAAGTCACAGACCTGGGTATCGTGCCCGACAAACTCGACGCCACCATAGCCGCCCTGGCAGCGGCATCGCAAACGCATGACCTGATCCTCACCAGTGGCGGCGTTTCCGTCGGTGAAGAAGACCATATCAAGCCTGCTGTGCAAGCGCTTGGCGAACTCAAACTCTGGCAGATGGCCATCAAGCCCGGCAAGCCTTTTGCCTATGGCCGTGTTCAAGCCAGTTCCTTGGCATCGCAAGCGCATTTCATTGGTCTGCCGGGTAATCCTGTGTCCAGCTTCGTGACCTTTTTGCTGCTGGTGCGCCCCTTTGTGTTGAAGCTGCAAGGCGCCACAGCACTGGCCCCGGCGGCCATGCCGGCGGTCGCGCGTTTCAGCTGGCCGAAAGCTGACAAGAGGCGCGAATTTCTGCGTGTCAAGCTGCTGCCCAGTGGCGGCTTGGAGTTGTTTGACAACCAAAGTTCCGGTGTTTTAACCTCTGTCGTATGGGGTGACGGCTTGGTCGACAACCCGCCTGGCCAGGTCATAGCGCCGGGTGATGTTGTCCGGTTTTTGCCGTTTTCAGCACTGCTGTCATGATGCAAAACTTGAACCCATCTCAGGCTGTGCCATGAAAGTGAACATCAAGTATTTCGCCTCGATTCGTGAAGCTTTGGGCCAAAGCAGCGAAACGTGCGATACACAAGCAAAGACGGTTGCTGCGCTGCGCGACGAGTTGCTGGCTCTCAGCCCAGTGCATGCGCAGGCACTGTCACGCGATAAACCCATTCGCATGGCGCTGGACCAGACCATGTGCGATGAATCGGCCACTTTGCATGAGGGCTGTGAAGTGGCTTTTTTCCCACCGGTGACCGGAGGCTGACATGCAAGCGCGTGTGGCTATTCAGGCGCAAGACTTTGACCTGAGCGCCGAAGTCGCCGCCCTTCGACAGGGGGACGTGCAAGTCGGCGCTGTCTGCAGTTTTGTCGGCACTGTGCGTGACCGCAATGAGGGCGATCAGGTTGCCAGCCTGGAGTTGGAGCATTACCCCGGGATGACCGAAAAGGCCATTGAGTCCATGATCGATGCTGCGATGAGCCGCTTTGACATCCGCGCCGCCCGGGTGATTCACCGTATCGGTCTGTTGCAGCCTTTGGATCAGATCGTGCTCGTGGCTGTGACATCGGCTCACCGGGGAGAGAGTTTTCAGGCCTGCGAATTCCTGATGGACTACCTGAAAACCCAGGCCCCTTTCTGGAAAAAAGAAGTCACCCCCGCCGGTGCCCGCTGGGTGGACGCCAGGGTCAGCGACGATGTCGCCATGGCTCGTTGGGGCCTTCCCGCCGGCAAGGGCTGACTTACGCCCCCTTCAAGGTTCAGTTCAAATAACGTGGTTTGTCTGCGTCCAGCGCTGTGATGGCAGTGTCATCCTCCAGCGTCTGTGCTGAGGCAGGGCCTGTCACAGTTGCCAAGGCAGCAGTCGTTTCAATGGACAGCCATTGCGAGCTGAGCATCCCTTTGTCAAGCAGACTGACCAGGCCGCGCGTGAGAGTGGGGTCAAGGCTCATGTTCAGATGGCGGGATTGCTCACCTATTTTTTCAAGAATGCCGATTTTCAATTCACCATTGGGCTGTGGCGTCAATTTGATTTCGGTCACCAACAAAGGCTCAGGGCCCAGCGGCAAGGATGCAGCGACCTCTTGGTAAGGGGTCTCAAAGTCGCCCTTGTAGCTGGCCGCTTCTTGACTGAAGTTGTCGAGCAAATGCTGTCGCTGCGTGGTCAATGGGTCGGCCGGGTTCACGGGCTTGGCCTGGCTGCGCACTTGTTCCTGGGCGGCATGATGGAGCAAAGGCAGCAGGCCCAAGGTGAGCCGGCGAGTAAACCAAAGACGTACCTCTTGCTGGCCGCGCGTGTTGATGCGAACCAAAAACCTGTCGTGCTCATTGATGTAAGTAACGCAGACCTGATGAATATTCATGGTCAGCATTTTAGGGGTGCCAGCCAAGGCATGATCTAGGTCAAACTGCCGGTGTTGCTGCCCTATTGAAATATGGAAAAAGACCCTGCATTTAAAAAAGTAACAGATTTCCGGAGTTTTCATGCGCCAAGACAAACTAACGACCAAGTTCCAGGAAGCCCTGAGTGATGCCCAGTCTCTGGCTTTGGGGCGTGACCACGGCTACATTGAGCCTTTGCACTTGCTCTCAGCGATGCTGCACCAGGACGGCGGACCCGGTGCCTTGTTACAGCGCAGCGGTGTGAACCTGCCAGCCCTGCAGACAGCCACTGAGGCGGCAATTAAAAAATTACCGCAAGTTCAGGGTCA
>JBIKHX010000133.1:0-5918 GCA_044361945.1 Polaromonas sp.
CAAGCTGCTGATGCAAACCGAAGTGGCCGAGGTGTTTGAGCCCTTCGCGCCCGGCCGTGGCTCGTCCAGCACCATGCCGCAAAAGCGCAATCCGATTTCCTGCCTCTACATTCACGCCAACATCTCGGTGGTGCGCCAACTGGCTGCCTCGCTGATGGATGCGATGGTGGCCGACCACGAGCGCTCGACCGGCCCTTGGGAAATCGAATGGGTGGCCATGCCCGAAATTTTTTGCCTGATGTCGGGCGCGCTCAAGCAGACCAAGTTCATTCTGGCGGGGCTGGAAGTTGACGCCGCGCAGATGCGCCGCAACATCGACATGACGCACGGCCTGGTGATGTCCGAAGCCGTGATGATGGGCCTGGGCCCCTACATCGGTCGCGAGTATGCGCACGACCTGGTCTATGACATCTGCCGCGACGCGCTCAAGCAGCAACGCCCGCTGATCGACCTGCTGGCCGAGCATCCGCAGATCAACAAGCACGTCACACGAGAGCAACTCGCCGGCTTTTGCGACCCCATGAACAACCTCGGCCAGGCAGGCGTGATGGTGGACCGCGTTCTGGCGGCGCGCAAAGGCTGAGGCTGAGCGGACCGCTGCATGGCAGGGATAATCCCCATCATGCAAACGGGACACAAACAGCGCATCGTGGTCGGCTTGAGCGGCGGGGTGGACTCGGCCGTGACGGCCCACTTGCTCAAGCAGCAGGGCCATGAGGTCATCGGCATCTTCATGAAGAACTGGGAAGATGACGACGACAGCGATTTCTGCTCATCCAACATTGACTTTGTGGACGCCGCCGCCGTGGCCGACGTGCTGGGTATCGAGATCGAGCATGTCAATTTTGCCGTCGACTACAAAGACCGCGTGTTCGCCGAGTTTTTGCGCGAATACCAGGCCGGCCGCACGCCCAACCCCGACATCCTGTGCAACGCCGAAATCAAGTTCAAGGCTTTTTTAGACCACGCCATGCGCCTGGGCGCCGAAAAAATCGCCACCGGCCACTACGCCCGTGTGCGCCTGAACGAAGCTACCGGCCTGCACGAGCTGCTCAAGGGCCTGGACCCGGCCAAAGACCAGAGTTATTTTTTGCACCGGCTCAACCAGGCGCAGCTCTCAAAGACGCTGTTTCCGGTCGGCGAGCTGCACAAGACCGAGGTGCGCCGCATCGCCGACGAGATCGGCCTGCCCAACGCGAAAAAGAAAGACTCGACCGGCATCTGCTTCATCGGCGAGCGGCCTTTCAGAGAGTTCCTCAACCGCTACATCGCCAAGGCGCCGGGCCCGATTAAAAACGACAAAGGCCGCATGCTGGGCGAACACGTGGGCCTGAGTTTTTACACGCTGGGCCAGCGCCAGGGTCTGGGCATAGGCGGTGTCAAGGCTAAGGGCGCCGAGCTCAAAGCGATCCAGGCTCAAGGCCAGCGCGGTGCCGGCGAGCACGAGCCCTGGTTTGTAGCGCGCAAAGACTTAGAGACCAACACGCTGTGGGTGGTGCAAGGCCACGACCACCCCTGGCTGCTGTCCACCGAGCTCAGCGCGCAAGACTGCAGCTGGGTCGCCGGTAGTCCGCCCTCCTTAGAGTCCACCCCGGCGCTAGGCGCCAAAACCCGTTACCGCCAGGCCGACGCCGCCTGCACCTTGGCTGCATCCAACGCCAGCCAGTGCGAGCTGCATTTCGAGCAAGCCCAATGGGCCGTCACGCCCGGGCAATCCGCCGTGCTGTACCAGGGCGAGGTGTGCCTGGGCGGCGGAGTGATTCATGGCAGCAATGTGAGGAATGGCGCGGCCTGAGGGGGCTATCGCATTCTGATAGTCTTCGCCGCAACCTTATTGATTGGAGCCACCGAATGGGTTTTTGCAGCCGCCTTACTCTTGTTTTTTTGACTCTTGCCGGCCTTGCCGGCTGCGCTGTCACTGGCATTCCCGACGATGGTTACAAACCCGCGAAGGGTCAAGTCGGCAAAGACGTCATGTGGTTGCCAACCCCGCAGGACATGGTCGACAAGTTGTTGACGGTGGCGGAGGTCACGCCCAAAGACATTGTTTATGACCTGGGCGCCGGCGACGGCGTGATTTCGATCACGGCGGCCAAACGCTTTGGCGCACGCTCGGTCGGCATTGAGTATGACCAGAAGATGGCCGACTTCGCCCGCAAGAACACCCAGCTCGCGGGCGTGGCGGACAAGGTGAAGATCATCCGGGGCGATATTTTTGTCGAGGACTTCACCGAAGCCACGGTGGTGACCTTGTACCTGTTGCCCGAGCTGAACTTGCAACTGCGCCCCACCTTGATGAAGATGAAGCCCGGCACACGCATCGTTTCGAACACCTTTGACATGCAGGAGTGGACGGCGGACCAGACTGTTTCGTCGGGGGACACACCGGGTTATTTGTGGATCATTCCTGCGTCAGTAGCGGGCGAATGGGAGTTCACACCGCTGGATGGCAGTGCGCCAGCCAGGCTCAGTCTGCAGCAGGCATTTCAGCAAGTGGGCGGTACGCTGAGCATGAGTGGTGTCAGCCAGCCTGTGCTGGGTGCGCAATTGCGCGGCAACCAACTGAGCTTTCACTTTCTAGGCAGTGACAAGGTTGCCCAAAGTATCAAGGGCACCGTGACGGCAGATGGTTTTACCGGTCAGTTGACGGCCTACGGTAGGACCCGGCCGGTTCAGGCCCGGCGGCGGTGAGCGGACTTGTGGGGACGCACAAAGCGCTTTAAAACGGAATGTCGTCGTCCATGTCGTCAAAACCACTGGCGGCTTTGGACGGTGCGGCACCTGCCGGGCGCTGAGCCGGAGCAGCTGCCGGAGGCCGCGAATTGCTCTGGCGCTCGCCGCCGTCTGAGCTTTCTGCGCGGCTGCCGCCCATGCCTTCGCGGCTGCCCAGCATTTGCATCTGGTCGGCGCGAATCTCGGTGGTGTATTTTTCAATGCCGTCTTTGTCGGTCCACTTGCGGGTGCGCAAGCTGCCTTCGACATAGACCTGCGAGCCTTTGCGCAGGTACTGGCCAACGATCTCGGCCAGGCGGCCGTTAAAAACCACGCGGTGCCACTCGGTGGCTTCTTTCATTTCACCGGTCTGCTTGTCTTTCCACTTGTCGGTGGTGGCGATGGTGACGTTAGCGAGCTGGTCGCCGCTGGGGAAGGCGCGCATTTCGGGGTCGCGCCCCAGGTTGCCGACGATGGTGACTTTGTTGACAGATGCCATGGTGTGTTCTCCTAATCCTGATGATCTCAGTTTAACTGGCAGTTCGGGCCATGGCGGTAAATGGCCGGGCGGTCTATGATGTTCGGTTTTGCCGGCCCTCACCATTGAACTCATCGACTGACAGCCACTACCTGGGCCAGATTCTGGCGGCGCAGCGCATCAGCGTTCGCGGCGCGCGCACGCACAACCTCAAGAACATCGACCTCGACATTCCGCGCAACCAATTGGTGGTGATTACCGGGCTGAGCGGTTCGGGCAAGTCCTCGCTGGCTTTTGACACGCTTTACGCCGAAGGCCAGCGCCGTTACGTAGAGAGTTTGTCGACGTATGCGCGGCAGTTTTTGCAGCTCATGGACAAGCCCGACGTGGACATGATCGAGGGCCTGAGCCCGGCGATCTCGATCGAGCAAAAAGCCACCTCGCACAACCCGCGCTCAACCGTGGGCACCGTGACCGAGATTCACGACTACCTGCGCCTGCTGTTTGCCCGCGCCGGCACGCCCTTTTGCCCCGAGCATGACCTGCCACTGCAAGCTCAAAGCGTGGGCGAGATGGTGGACACCGTGCTGGCCCTGCCCGAGGGCACGCGGTTGATGATCCTGGCGCCGGTGGCGCGCGAGCGCAAGGGCGAGTTTTTGGATGTGTTTGCCCAGATGCAGGCGCAAGGCTATGTGCGCTTTCGGGTCAACGGCCAGATCTATGAATATGACGATCTGCCCAAGCTCAAAAAAGCCGAGAAGCACAACATCGACGTGGTGATTGACCGCGTCAAGGTGCGCCATCTGAGCGCCCCCGCCCCCGGCTTGGCAGTAGGTGAACTGGACGACGGCCGGCTCGAGCAGGACAAGCTCAAGCAGCGCATCGCCGAAAGCTTTGAAGCAGCCCTGCGCCTGGCCGAAGGCAAGGCGGTAGCGATCGAGATGGATGCGCCAGCAGCACCCGCAGGACAGGCTGCAACGGGCGAGCATTTCTTCAGCGCCAAGTTTTCCTGCCCGGCTTGCAACTACGCGCTGAGCGAGATGGAGCCGCGGCTGTTTTCCTTCAACTCGCCCATAGGCGCTTGCCCGGGCTGCGACGGCCTGGGACACACCGAGTCGTTTGACGCATCGCGCGTGGTGGCTTTTCCCTCGCTCAGTCTGGCCAGCGGCGCCGTCAAGGGCTGGGACAGGCGCAACGCCTACTACTTCGCCATGCTCGAAAGCCTGGCCAAACACTACGGCTTTGACATTGAAGCCGCTTTCGAGACCCTGCCTGAACGCGTGCAGCAAGTGGTCTTGTACGGCTCGGGCGAAGAAGAGATCAAGTTCAGCTACATCATGGAGTCGGGCGCTTCGGCCGGCCGCAAGGTCAGCAAGAAACACCCGTTTGAAGGCGTCATCACCAACTTCGAGCGCCGTTACCGCGAGACCGATTCCAGCGCCGTGCGCGAAGAACTCGCCCGCTACCGCAGCGTGCAGCCCTGCACGGCCTGCAACGGCACGCGGCTGCGGCCCGAGGCGCGCCACGTTTATCTGGTGGGCGCCCCCGGTGCTGACGGACAGGCCGGCAGCCGCAAGGCGATTTACGAAGTCAGCTGCGTCACGCTGCGCGAGAGCCTGGCGTATTTCACCGACCTCAAAATGCAGGGCTCAAAAGCCGAGATCGCCGACAAGGTGGTGCGCGAGATCGGCCTGCGCCTGAAGTTCCTCAACGACGTCGGCCTGAACTACCTCAGCCTGGACCGCAGCGCCGAGACGCTGTCCGGCGGCGAGTCGCAGCGCATTCGCCTGGCCAGCCAGATCGGCTCTGGCTTGACCGGCGTGATGTACGTGCTCGACGAGCCCAGCATCGGCCTGCACCAGCGCGACAACGACCGCCTGATCGGCACGCTCAAGCACTTGCGCAACATTGGCAACAGTGTGCTGGTGGTGGAGCACGACGAAGAGATGATCCGCGCCGCCGACCACGTTATCGACATGGGGCCGGGCGCCGGCATTCATGGCGGCCGCGTGATGGCGCAGGGCAGCTTTGAAGAGGTGAAAGCCAACCCGAACTCGCTGACCGGCCAGTACCTGGCGGGCACCCGCAAGATCGCCGTGCCTACGCGGCGCACGCCCTGGCTGCCGACGGTGGCTAAGGGGCCGCTGGTCATCAAGAACCCGCGCTTTGCGCCCAGCGAAGCCGGCGTCAAGCGCGCCGCCCGCGAGGCCGCGCACCAGCTCACGCAAGGCGACTTGCAGTGCCTCAAAGTCATCAACGCCACCGGCCACAACCTACAAGGCGTCACCGTGGAATTCCCGGTCGGCCTGCTGACCTGCGTCACGGGCGTCTCGGGCTCGGGCAAATCCACCCTGGTCAACGACACGCTGTACGCGGCCGTGGCGCGCACGCTGTACCGCGCGCACGAAGAGCCTGCACCGCACGAGGCGATGGAAGGTATTGAGCATTTCGACAAAGTCATCAACGTGGATCAGTCGCCCATCGGCCGCACGCCGCGCAGCAACCCGGCCACCTACACGGGCTTGTTCACGCCGATCCGCGAACTCATGGCCGAGATGAACAGCGCACGCGAGCGCGGCTACGGGCCGGGGCGCTTTAGCTTCAACGTGGCCGGCGGCCGCTGCGAAGCCTGCCAGGGCGACGGCATGGTGAAAGTCGAGATGCACTTTTTGCCGGATGTGTATGTGCCCTGCGACATTTGCCACGGCAAGCGCTACAACCGCGAAAC
>JBIKHX010000276.1:0-3721 GCA_044361945.1 Polaromonas sp.
AACGCTGGAAGTGCTTTACAAAGGCAAGAACATCGCTCAGATGCTCGAGCTCACGGTCGAAGCCGCGGCTGAGTTCTTCAAGGCCGTGCCCACCATTGCGCGCAAACTGCAAACCCTGCTGGATGTGGGCCTGAGCTACATCAAGCTCGGCCAGGCGGCCACCACGCTCTCAGGCGGCGAAGCGCAACGCATCAAGCTCGCGCTGGAGCTCAGCAAACGCGACACCGGCCGCACGCTCTACATCCTTGACGAACCGACCACCGGCCTGCACTTTGCCGACATTGACCTGCTGCTCAAAGTACTGCACCAACTGCGCGACGCCGGCAACACCATCGTCATCATTGAGCACAACCTCGACGTCATCAAAACCGCCGACTGGCTGATCGACATCGGCCCCGAGGGCGGCGCCGGCGGCGGCACGGTGGTGGGTGTGGGCACGCCGGAAGACTTGGCGGCAAACCCGGCGAGTCATACGGGGCGGTATTTGGCGCCGTTGCTGGGGCTTGCGTAATTTGGTGCGGGCGATAGATGGTGTGCAGGGAGTGCGGGGCTGTCGCTAGCTTTGGGCAAGGAGCGGAAAGTCGCTGAATCTGGATGAATTTCCAGGCTAGGCTGATAGCAGAAATTTCTAGCGCTCCAAAGCTGACTTAATGGCGGTAATCCAGCTACAAAGGCAAATGGGGGGAAGAATACTTCTGTCGACCGCCCTTAAATCAAACTCGCCAACTCTTGTGTCAACTGCGCCGCAGAAGCTTCCTTGCAACCCGACGTATTCTGACCAGCCCATAGAGGTGAAAAATCGCCTCTGCCTAAGCCTTCTGATTTTTTCCGCAAGAAAAACGATGCGGCAGTTGCCTTTGGAAACTCTGGAGCCATAGAACTCATGGGGCCGAACTCACGCACCATACGATTGACAATTCCACGGGCAGGTCGTCCCGTAAAAACATTTGTCAGCGCGGTGAGTCGTGCACCATCAGATTTCAATGCAGCGCGATGCACTGTACTTGTCGTGGCCTCGGGGCAAAGCATATAAGCGGTACCGATTTGTACAGCAGATGCTCCTAGTTCCAATGCCGCCCTGACACCACGAGCATTTGCAATTCCACCCGCAGCGATGACCGGAATTTTTACTGCTGCGACGACTTGTGGAAGTAGCGCGAACGTACCTAACTGTGAATTGATGTCAGCGGTTAAGAACATTCCCCTATGCCCGCCAGCTTCGAGACCCTGAGCGATGACTGCATCTACACCATGCTCTTCGAGCCATACGGCCTCCTCGACCGTAGTCGCGGATGACAATACTTTTACCCCGCTTCCTTTGACCATTTCCAACAGTTCGGGTGACGGTAAGCCAAAGTGAAAACTAACTACCTTGGGTCTATATTCACATACCAACTCAGCAATTTCACGATTGAAAGGCAAGCGCACCGCACCAGTGGGAATCGTCTCCTCGTTGATTCCAAACTCCGTGTAATAGGGCGTAAAAAGTGCATTCCACGCACTTTCCTTTTCCACATTCGGAGCGGGTGGGTTGTGGCAAAAAAAGTTGGCGTTAAAAGGTCTTGAAGTTCGGCTGAGGATGTTCTCGAATTCTCTCCTGATGGCATCAGTTCCAAGCATCGCACACGGCAACGAGCCGAGGCCACCTGCATTAGAGACAGCGATTGCGAGAGCGCTACCCTGCACCCCGGCCATTGGCGCCTGAACGATTGGTAGTTCCGTACCTAGGAGGGAATTGATTGACATGAGAACTAAATGGTTGAACTAAAGATATTTGGGGAATGCTAACAAACTGAGTGGCCAAAACAAATGTCCGCAATCGCTGCTAACCGGACGTTCATTTGATCGAGTTGGTGATCTGGTTTATATCGATCCAGGCCTGTCAAATTGACATGCCCCCAGACGCTCCAAATGACAAGCGTGGCCGTCCTCGCGAACAAAGGCGGGATCAGAATGGAAAGTTGCACGAGTCTCGCCGAAAGAACACGGCGCCAGATTCAATCCTTCAGGCTCACCCCCAAGACCCCCAGCTTTTTCGCGAAGGAATCCCTGCGTTTAGCGGCCTTGGCCGCGGTTTCGATGGCCGTCTGAATGGCCTTGAGGCCCTTTTTTTCCGCCGCTTTGATCAACCCGAATTTATGAGCAGCGTCTGCTTCGGCCCTCTTGAAGGTGGCAATGAGTTCGGCATGGGCAGAGGATGGATTCACGAGGACTTCTTTATCTAAAGCGCTATTTTCTGCGCACACCATCCCTGGCATTGAAATGGAATCATGCTCAGCGCTTGAGTTCCCGATATTTGGCTGTGGGTGTAATTTATTTGGGCAATGGCAAATGCAGTCAACTGGGTAACTGACACTGGCTTTGACGCCATGAGTGCTAGTCCTGAGGTACGAAGGGGGTGGCCAGTGACTTGGCTTCGGCCTTGGCCACTAAGAGATCCCGCACAAAGTCGATGGGCAGGTCCGGGTTGTCCAGAGCCGCTTTACCGATCAGCGCCCAGAACTCAATTTGGCCGGCAATGGTGCGGCCCTCGGCGCTGGCATGCGATTTGGCCAGGTCGTATAAGTTGTCGTCAATGTGTACGGGCATTCCCATTCTTATCCCCCCGAAGCTAGGTCCTACAAATGTAGTTTGGGTGTCCCGTGGGGTCAAATTAAGCGAATGGCCTGCCATTTTTGACCCGCCGCTGACCCTGGGCTGGGTGGCGAAGCGAAGTTAAGGGGGAGCCCGAAGGGCGGAGGACATGAGCGCAGCCATCCAGCCCAGGCTCAGCGGCCGTGCGCTAAGCGCGAAACAGCGTTTGCGTCAGCGCATGCGGGCGGTGGCTGAGCACGCCGTCCTGCACTTGAGCGGTGCTCAGGCCAAAGACGGTTTGCAGTGCTTGGGCGTAAACCGCTGCAGCGTCCAAGGTCACTTTCAGGTCGCGGCCTTCAAACAGGCTTGCAGCTTGCATACCCGGCCAGTCGGCCACCACGCCGGCGGTTTTGACAAGGCCGCCGGCAGCCAGGATGCAGCCGCCCCAGCCGTGGTCGGTGCCGGTGGTGCCGTTTTCTGCGGCGGTGCGGCCAAACTCGGTGACGGTGAGCACCAGGCAGTCGTCCCAGCGCGGGCCCATGCTCTGGCGAAATGAGCGGATGGCGTCGTCCACCTGCTTGAGCCGGGTCGCGTGCACGCCTTCGCCCGCGCCCTGGGCCGCATGGGTGTCAAAACCGTTGAAGTCGATCAAGCCGACCATCGGCCCGTCGCTGGCCTGCATGCGCAGCGCCGCTTCATGAGCCAAGCCGGTAGCAGATTTGCGGTTGTCAAAAGCAGGCGTGGGCGCGCCGGCCATGGCCGCTTCGGCGCGGCCTGTACGCAGGCGTGTGCCCAGCGCGGCTAACTCGGGGTGGCCCTGCCAGAGCTGCTCTATCAGCGCGTAGGTGGCCGTTGGTGGCGTGGGCATCCAGGTCGGGAACTGGGTTTCAGATTTACTGTCGCCGCGCAGAATCAGCGGCATGGGAATAGAGATCGCCACGCCCGCGCCCAGCTGGGCTTTTTCCATGGCGCGGCCTAGCCAGCCGGATGCCGAAGCGTAGGGTTTGGCCACGCCGCTTTGCATGATGTCCTGGCCTTCAAAGTGAGAGCGGCCGGTGTAGCCAAAGCCAGTGGCATGCACGGCCACGGCCTGGCCCTGGGCCATCAAGGCCGCTAAGGTGGGTAACGCCGGGTGCACGCCAAAAAA
>JBIKHX010000356.1:0-2849 GCA_044361945.1 Polaromonas sp.
CGGCCACAGGTGCCAGCAGCGGAATCACGATGAAGGCGATCTCGAAGAAGTCGATGAAGCAGCCCAGAATGAACACCAGGATGTTCACCACCACCAGAAAGCCCCAGGCGCCGCCCGGTATGCCGTCAAACAGGTGCTCGACCCAGATGTGGCCGTCGGCAGCATTGAAGGTGAAGCTGAACACCGTCGAGCCGATCAGGATGAACAGCACGAAGGACGCCAGCTTGGCGGTGTTTTCCAGGGCTTGCTTGAGCAGGGGCATGCTCAGACGGCGTTTGCCCATGGCCAGAATCAGGGCGCCCAAAGCGCCCATTGCCCCGCCTTCGGTCGGTGTGGCCACACCCAGGAAGATGGTGCCCAAAACCAGAAAGATCAGGATCAGCGGCGGCATCAGCACGAAGGTCACCTGCTCGGCCAGCTTGGAGAGCAAGCCCAGCTTGGAGCCGCGGTTGATGATGGCCAGGGCCAGACCGGTCAGCGAGGCCAGTGTCAGCGACATGATGACGATTTCGTCGCGGGGCGACGCGGTGGCGCGCTCCAGCCAACCGGTCATCAGGCCGTCGTGTACTTGCGCCCAGCTGAAACCGACTGCCGCGCAAAGCAGCACCAGCACCAGCAGTGAACGGTGGCCGGAGCGGCCGTTGTCTTCTTTGTAGAGCAGGGCTTCGGGGGGCAGCGCCGGCACCATGGCGGGCTTGAAGATGGCGACCATCGTAATGAACAGGAGGTACAGGCCGACCAGCAACAGACCTGGAATGAGGGCGCCCGAGTACATGTCGCCCACAGAGCGGCCAAGCTGGTCAGCCAGCACGATCAGCACCAGCGAAGGCGGTATGGCCTGGGCCAGGGTGCCCGAAGCCGTGATGCTCCCTGTGGCAATGGTCCGGCTGTAGCCGTAGCGCAGCATCACGGGCAGCGAAATCAGGCCCATGGAAATCACTGCAGCCGCCACCACACCGGTGGTGGCTGCCAGCAGGGCGCCGACCAGGATCACGGCGATGGCCACGCCACCGCGCACCGGGCCGAAGACCTGACCGACGGTTTCGAGCAGGTCCTCGGCCATGCCGGACCGCTCCAGAATGATGCCCATGAAAGTGAAGAAGGGGATGGCCAGCAAGGTGTCGTTTTGCATGATGCCGAAGATGCGCAATGGCAGTGCCTGGAACATAGCGGCGGGGAAAATGCCCGCCTCAATGCCGACAAAACCAAAGGCCAGGCCGACAGCAGCCAGGCCGAAGGCCACCGGAAAGCCGGTTAGCAGCACGGCAAAAAGCCCTATGAACATGAGCGGCACAAACTGTTGCGCCAAAAAAGTGGTTTGCATTTATTTGTCTCCAGCCAGCAGACGGGCAGTTTTGGCTTCAAGTTCTTCGAGGTGCTTTTGCTCGTCCGATTTGCTGTCTTCGCTGTTCAGAACGTCGGGCCCCTCGCCTCTTAAAAAGGCGACACGTTTGACCAGCTCGGACAGGGCTTGCAGCAGCAGCAGGGCAAAACCCAGGGGGATCAGGACATAGGCCGGCCAGCGGATCAGTCCGCCGGCGTTTTGCGACATTTCGCCGCTGACCAGCGCCTGCACGAAAAACGGCCAGCCCAGCCCGATGGTGATCAGGCAAAAGGGAATCAGCACGAAAACGATACCCAGCACGTCGACCCAGTTACGGCCGCGGTCGCTGAGCTTGGTCGATATGAAGTCGATGCGCACATGCGAGTTCTTCAAAAAGCCATAACCTGCGCCCAGCATGAAGACGGCGGCAAACAGGTACCACTGGATCTCCAGCAGACCGTTTGAGCTCATGTTGAAGAATTTGCGCACCAGCGCGTTACCGGCGCTGATGAGCGTGGTGGCCAAAATCAGCCACATCGTCAGTCTGCCGACCTGGGTGTTCAGCCCGTCCACAGCTTTGGATAACTTTAAAAGTAGTTTCATGGGTGTCCCTGGTAACTGGCCTCATGTCGAATCATGGCCATTGAGCGCTATGCTAATTGGCTAAGGGGTTCGGAGGCGGTCTCATAGTTTATCGACACCTGGGCCCGCCGGACTGGGTTTTGGGCACTTTCAGGCTGAAAATTCATCATTCTCCTTTCGAAACCAGCTGTTTAGATGGAAAGCGCTGTTCAGGGCGCGCTGGGGCTGGTGCCACAATGATTTGGAATTTATTGATTTTTGGACGCAACTGCCATGGCCCCATCTGCGCCTGCGCCCGGCGAGAGCCCGGGCTTGATCGACTCTTCCGTCATCCGCCAGGGTGGGCGCGAGGTTTTGTCGCTGGCCCTGATGGATGCGCGCAACCACACGCTGCATTTGCTTAGCCAGTTTCAGCAGTCTTTGGAGGCGGGCGGTTTTTCAGTTCCCCGCCTGCCTATTCTCAACCCGCCCCTGTGGGAGGTGGGTCACTTGGGCTGGTTTCAGGAGCGCTGGATCGGCCGCAATCTGCTGCGTCACCAGGGCGCCCAGTGCGACCCCGGCGCAGCTTGCCTGCCCTCTATAGAGCCCAACGCCGACCGCTGGTGGGACTCCAGCCATGTTGCGCACGACAGTCGCTGGTCGCTGGACCTGCCCGGTGTGGAGGGCTGCCGCGCCTATTTGCTGCAAACCTTTGAAAGTACCCTGAGCTTGCTGGAAAAAGCCGGGGATTCTGACCAGGCACTTTATTTTTATCGTCTTTGCCTGTTCCATGAGGACATGCACGCGGAGGCCATGACCGCGGCTTTGCAAGCCCTCGGTTTGCCGCTGGACGCGCCCTTGCGCAAGGCATTGACGCCGGCCGCCATGACGCTGCGTGAGCCCTTGCACATGCCGGCCACGCGCTGGCCTATGGGCAGCGCTGCCGAGAGCCCGGGTTTTGTGT
>JBIKHX010000357.1:0-2837 GCA_044361945.1 Polaromonas sp.
AGGCGGCCTTGATCAGCGCGTCAAAGATGTCGATCTCGTAGTTGCTGTGCACATGCTGCAAGATGGCAGCCAGGCGCTCCAGGCCCATGCCGGTGTCCACGCAGGGCGCGGGCAGTTTGACCAGGCTGCCGTCGGGCTGCATGTCGAACTGCATGAACACATGGTTCCAGATCTCAATGAAGCGGTCGCCGTCTTCGTCCGGGCTGCCGGGCGGGCCGCCGGGAATGTGCGCGCCGTGGTCGTAAAAGATCTCGCTGCAAGGGCCGCAGGGGCCGGTGTCGGCCATCATCCAGAAGTTGTCGGAGGCGTATTTCTTGCCTTTGTTGTCGCCAATGCGCACGATGCGGTCGGCGGGTAGGCCAATTTCTTTGTGCCAGATGTCATAGGCCTCCTGGTCGTCGATGTAGACCGTCACCATCAGCTTGTCGGCCGGCAGCTTGTAGACCTCTGTCAGCAGTTCCCAGCCCCACTTGAGCGAGTCGCGTTTGAAATAGTCGCCAAAACTCCAGTTGCCCAGCATCTCAAAAAAGGTGTGGTGGCGAGCGGTGTAGCCCACGTTTTCCAGGTCGTTGTGCTTGCCACCCGCGCGCAGGCAAGCCTGGACGGATGCCGCGCGCACATAGGAGCGTTTGTCCGCGCCCAAAAACACGTCCTTGAACTGCACCATGCCCGAGTTGGTGAACATCAGCGTCGGGTCATTGCCCGGCACCAGCGGGCTGCTGGCGACCACGGTGTGGCCTTTGGAGGCAAAGAAGTCAAGAAAAGACTTGCGGATGTCGGCGACGGAGAAAGTGGCTTGGCTCATGGGGCTGGTTGTTTGAACCCGCAGCGCAGCCGGGGTCTGGTGAAATAGTTTGCGCCAATTATAAGTTTCGAGCCCGCAAGGCTGGCGCCAAAGCAAAGTCTGGTCTTGTACAAGGCCTTAAGCGTGTGGCGCAGCCTGCGTTCAAAGCTGCTATTTCTGTCCCGGGAAAAACCTACAATCACGGCATCGCGGGTGTCGTTCAATGGTAG
The DNA here is from genome assembly GCA_044361945.1 of Polaromonas sp. Taxonomy (GTDB): domain Bacteria; phylum Pseudomonadota; class Gammaproteobacteria; order Burkholderiales; family Burkholderiaceae_C; genus Polaromonas. The sequence continues at coordinate 1,015 of JBIKHX010000357.1, forward strand.
GACTCTTGCTTCCCAAGCAAATAACGTGGGTTCGATTCCCATCACCCGCTCCACAAGATCTTTTCAGATCGCATCCATAAGTCTCATAGCCCTTTCGGCTACGGCGGCTGTCCAAGGCAGGCTTTGCTGGCAATTGGCAGCGCAAAATATATATCAAAAGCCGATTGGAAACCGAAGCAGCCTCGGGGCGATGAGGTCCGGACAACCCCACCCAAAGCGAAGAATCAACCCCGTTGTGATGAATTTAGGCTCAGCTTAGCCTCGAAAGAGAGAGCTTTTGAGAGCTTTTATGGGGATTCATGAATTAGTATTTTGACGAGGTCACGCTTCATCAACCCTATTTTTCAAAGCTAGCCATGCCAGACATTGAAGACCTGCAAAAAATCAAGGCCGCCCTTGAAGAGCAAATTGCACAGGCGATGGCGGAAAAAGCCATACTCAAAAAACAGGAGGAAGTGGAGCGAGTCAGGGCGAGAGAAGCTCAGATCGCCAATGGCCTGAAAGAAATTTCCGTATTGATGCGTCAATACCGATTGAGTAAAGAACATCTTTTCAAGGCTGCGAAAAGCGCTACGCCGATCCAGGTCACTGGCGCCGAGGGCGGCGCCACTGGCAGGGAATTCAACCCTAACGACATACGCGATGACTTAGGTTTTGAGTTTGAACGCCCTGCCGCGTCCAATGAGCCGGCCCGACCCATGTCGGTGGAAGAAATGAGGCAGTTCTATGGACAGCTTGATGCGATAAAGCCTAGGTCGGGCTAACCCCTACGCAGGAAAAAACACCAGCCCGCGCAGATCAGATCACCGTCACGCCGGTCTTGGCTTGCAGATGATCGCGCGTCACGTCCATCACGGCCAGGTCGGAGATGATGCCGTCGACCACGCCCACGCCGGTTTGCGCAAGGCTGGCTTCGTCCCGCGGGTTGTGGACCCTCTTTTTGATCCGCTCACTCTTGAAGTTTCTGAAGAGCGAATCGGAATCTGGCGCTTGTCTTTGCAGCAAAGATTGAACTCAACATTTGAGAAAGCAGTATGCTAGTTGAGTGATAGCTCAATTTCAGAGTCATCACTCAATCTCATTAAGAGGCCCTTTCCATGGAAACCAAGACTCTGACTGGCGCTTGCCTGTGCGGTAGCGTCCGCTACACCGTGCAAGGCAATCCGCAACGCGCTTATCACTGCCACTGTGATCGGTGCCGCAAAGCAACTGGAACCGGCCATGCGTCGAACCTGGTTGTCGCCGGCACCCTCACTTGGAACGCTGGCGAGGCGCTGGTGCGGCAGTTCAAGGTGCCCGAGGCCCAGCGTTTCACGAATACGTTCTGCAGTGAATGTGGCGGACGGGTTCCGCGGTCGGTTGCGGGGTCGGGCACGGTCATGATCCCGATGGGGTCGCTGAACGACGACCCGGGAATCGAACCCCAGGCGCGGATCTACCTAGGCTCGGGGGCGGCTTGGTCGTGCAACGGCCAGGTGCTGCCCGGCTTCGACGCGAGGCCGGGCTGAAGGGCGCGCCTCTCGGCGGCGAACTACATTTCCTGGCGGTTCAGAACTGAGTATTTCCGGCTCATGAGCGTAGTCATGGTTGCGCGTCGAGCTGGATTCCGCTCTTTGTGAAGCAGCATCCAGAGACGGCAAAAAATCTGTTGGTAATTGCGAAGGTACTTTGAAGATCAAATCAGCTTCACGCCGGTTTTGGCTTGCAGATGTTCACGCGTCACGCCCGGCGCCATCTCGACAACCTTCAGGCCTTGCGGCGTCACGTCCATCACGGCCAGGTCGGTGATGATGCGGTCCACCACGCCCACACCCGTCAAGGGC
>JBIKHX010000358.1:0-2830 GCA_044361945.1 Polaromonas sp.
CTGGATCTGCTTGTTTCTGCTGTCTTACCCGCAAACGGACTTCACCGTGATGACCGTTCATGGCCCCGCAACTTTCCACATCGGCCTGAACGTGTACGGCTTTACCGTTCTGATGTTCATTTTGGGTATCGCCTGGGCTTTCGGTAAGGCGAGCGTCTTCAAGTACATCAGCGATGACTACGTCGGCAACATCGGCGCTATCAGCGGCATCGTGGGCTTGGCCGGCGGACTGGGCGGCTTTGTGCTGCCAATCGCCTTCGGCGTTTTACTCGACATGACAGGCGTTCGCTCCAGTGCTTTCATGCTTTTGTATGGCGTGGTCTGGGTCTCGCTGATCTGGATGTATTGGACTGAGGTACGTCGCACCCAGATCATGGGCCCTATCGCTGTGCTCGCGCCGGCATGACACAAGCGCCACTTATTGCAATTTTTTTGGAAAAGAAAAAACCATGCGCACTCCCACCACGCCTATAAGCCCATCTTCGGCTTCACCCCGGCTCCCGAAGGGGCCTGACGTGAGCGTCTGGCAACCCGAAGACGAACGATTTTGGGACAGCACCGGCAAGCGCATTGCCTACCGCAATCTCTGGATCTCTGTGCCCGCGCTGTTGTGTGGCTTTGCGGTCTGGGGCATGTGGGGAATCATCACTGTGCAAATGCTCAACCTGGGTTTCCCATTCACCCCGGCCGAGCTGTTCACGCTGACCGCCATCTCGGGCATCGCCGGCGCCACTATGCGCATCCCGGCGTCTTTTCTGGTTCGACTGGCCGGCGGTCGCAACACCATCTTTTTAACCACCAGCATGCTGCTGGCACCGGCCATCGGCACCGGTATCGCCTTGCAGCATCCCGAATGGCCGCTCTGGGTTTTCCAGCTCATGGCTTTGTGGTCGGGCGTGGGCGGCGGCAACTTCGCCAGCTCCATGGCCAACATCAGCACCTTTTTTCCTAAGCGCTTGCAAGGCACCGCACTGGGCCTGAACGCCGGTCTGGGCAATTTCGGTGTGACCACCATGCAGATCGTCATTCCGCTGGTCATGACCATGGGCCTCTTCGGGGCCTTAGGCGGCGAGCCCATGACCCTGGTGAAAGACAGCGGCTGGATCTTCGGGAAAATCCCCGCCGGCACGCCCACCTGGATTCAGAATGCCGGTTTTGCATGGGTGATATCGCTGGTGCCGCTGGGCGCGCTGTGCTGGTTTGGCATGAACAACCTGCAAACCGTGTCGCCCGACGCGGGCCAACCTCTGGCCGCGTTTGCCAAAGTCACTTACCTTTACACACTGGCTTTTGTACCGGCGATTTTCATCTTGTACCTGTACCTGCCGGCGCCGACCGGTCTGGGCCTGCTCAACATGTGGGTGGCGATACCGCTGGACATCGGGCTGGCCTTGGTGACCATGCGGCTGGCAGCGTTCGGCGCCATGAAAGACAACGTCAGCAAGCAGTTTGCTATTTTTAGCAACAAACACACTTGGTCTTTGACGGCGCTGTACATCGTCACCTTCGGCTCCTTCATCGGTTTTTCGATGGTGCTGCCACTGGCCATCACGGTGATCTTCGGTTACCAGCATGTGGCTGATGCGGCAGGCGTCTTGCAGCACACTCTGAAAAATCCAAATGCACCATCGGCCCTGACCTATGCCTGGATAGGTCCGTTCGTGGGCGCAGCCGTGCGGCCGGTCGGCGGCTGGATCTCCGACAAGGTTGGCGGCTCCATCGTCACGCAAATCATTTCAGCCGTGATGGTTTTGGCATCGGCAGCAGTGGGTTACGTGATGATGCAGGCCTATGCATCGGCCGCGCCGGAGCAGTACTTCGCCGCCTTCCTCGGTCTGTTCATCGTGCTGTTCATTGCCAGTGGCATCGGTAACGGCTCGACTTTTCGCACCATCGGCGTCATCTTTGACCGCCAGCAAGCCGGCCCTGTGCTCGGCTGGACCTCGGCAGTGGCGGCTTACGGCGCGTTTATCGCACCGGTGGTCATCGGCGCGCAAATCAAGGCCGGCACGCCGCAACTGGCGATGTACGGCTTTGCCCTCTTTTATGCCTTGTGCCTGGTTTTGAACTGGTGGTTTTACCTGCGCAGCGGCGCAGAAATACACAACCCCTGACACCCTTGAGCGCACCGTTCACCACGTATTACTGGAGACATCAATGAGTCATTTTCTGGACCGGCTGAGCCACTTTACCAACCCGCGCGAGTCGTTCTCAGGAGCGCATGGCGTGACCACCGCCGAAGACCGCACATGGGAAGACGCTTACCGCAACCGCTGGGCGCACGACAAGACTGTGCGCAGCACGCATGGTGTGAACTGCACCGGCTCATGCTCCTGGAAGATTTACGTCAAGGGCGGCATCGTGGCTTGGGAAACCCAGCAGACCGACTACCCGCGCACGCGCTGGGATATGCCTAACCACGAACCGCGCGGCTGCGCCCGCGGCGCCAGCTACAGCTGGTACCTTTACAGCGCCAACCGCGTCAAGTACCCCATGGTGCGCGCGCGCCTGCTCAAGCACTGGCGCCAAGCGCGCCTGACCCTGGCACCGGTCCAGGCCTGGGCCGCCGTCACGCAGGACGAGGACAAGCGCCATGACTACCAGAGCGTGCGCGGGCTGGGCGGCTTTGTGCGTTCGAGCTGGGAGGAGGTCAATGAAATCATCGCCGCGTCCAATATCCACACCATCCAGAAACACGGCGCCGACCGCATCATCGGCTTCTCGCCCATTCCGGCCATGTCCATGGTCAGCTACGCGGCCGGTTCACGCTACCTGTCCCTGATCGGCGGCGTGTGCATGAGTTTTTACGACTGGTACTGCGACCTGCCGC
>JBIKHX010000359.1:0-2827 GCA_044361945.1 Polaromonas sp.
GCGCACTTGCTGCAAACGGCAGAAGCCATCAAGGCTGACGGCCACCCGGACTGGTTTGTGCTGACGGGTTTTATTCACGACCTGGGCAAAGTGCTATGCCTCTTTGGCGAGCCGCAGTGGGCCGTGGTTGGCGACACATATCCGGTTGGCTGCAAGTTCTCGGACAAGATCGTTTTCCCCGAGTTTTTTGCCTTGAACCAGGACAGCCAAGACCCGCGCTTTAACACCGTCAATGGCATCTACGAGCCCGGTTGCGGCCTGGACAAGGTACACATGTCCTGGGGCCATGATGAGTACCTTTACCAGTTGGTTAAAGACCATTTGCCAGACCCGGCCCTGTACATGATTCGCTACCACTCGTTTTACAGCTGGCACCGCGAAGAACAGTACGGCCACCTGACCGACGCCAAGGACTGCGCCAACCTGGAGTGGGTGCGCAAGTTCAACCCCTACGACCTGTATTCCAAAAACCCGAACCCGCCGTTGTTGTCCGAGCTCAAGCCTTACTACGAAGACTTGATGGCCAAGTACCTGCCCGCCACACTCAAGTTCTGAGCGGCATGCGCAAGTCTTAAGCCACCGCCTGGCGAAATGGCTGGGCCGTGCTAGTTTTGGCCCAATCTAATTTACTTGCTGTCCGGTAACTCGATCTTGACTTCGAGAACGTCCAGGTTGTCCTGGCGCTCGAGGTTGACTTTGATGTCGTCGGGATTGATGTTGATGTACTTGGAGATCACGGCGATCAGGTCGCGCTGCAGTGCCGGCAGGTAGTCCGGCTGGTGGCTGCCGCTGGAGCGCTCGTGCGCCAGGATGATTTGCAAACGCTCTTTGGCAACACTGGCGGTTTGTTTTTTCTCGCCGAGTAAAAAGGAAAGGAAAGACGCCATGCTTATTTACCCCCGAAGAGGCGTTTCAAAAAGCCGGGTTTTTCTGCGTCGATGAAACGCAGGGGTTTGTCTTCGCCCAAAAAGCGGTCAATCACGTCTTTGTAGGCCTCTGACACATCGGTGCCGGCCATGTGCACAGCTGGCACGCCCTGGTTGGATGCTTGCAGAACAGACTCCGACTCGGGAATCACGCCGATCAGTTTGATGCGCAAAATATCCGTGATGTCCTCTAGCGAGAGCATCTGTCCCTGGTCCACGCGGTTCGGGTTGTAGCGTGTGATCAGCAAGTGCTCTTTGACTGGCTCACTGCCTTCTATGCCGCGTTTGGTTTTGCTTGACAGCATGCCCAGGATGCGATCAGAGTCACGCACGGAGGACACCTCCGGGTTCGTGACGATCAGCGCCTCATCGGCAAAATGCATGGCCATCAGTGCCCCGGTCTCAATGCCGGCCGGTGAGTCGCAGATGATGTATTCAAAGTCCATGGCCGACAGGTCGTGCAAAACTTTTTCCACGCCGTCTTTGGTCAGCGCCTCTTTGTCGCGGGTTTGTGAGGCGGCCAGCACATACAGGTTGTCGCACTGCTTGTCTTTGATCAAGGCCTGGTTCAGGTTGGCCTCACCCTGAATGACGTTGATCAGGTCATACACCACGCGGCGCTCGCAGCCCATGATCAAGTCCAGGTTGCGCAGGCCCACATCAAAGTCGATAACCGCTGTTTTGTGCCCGCGCAAAGCCAGGCCGGTCGCAAAACTGGCGCTGGTGGTGGTTTTGCCCACGCCGCCTTTGCCCGAGGTGACCACAATGATTTTTGCCATGAAAGAGAGTCCTTTTTATAAACCGAGAAATTAAGTCAGCGCAAGCATCACGAGTTTTTCACCTTCGAGTCGCACCTGTGTCGGCTTGCCCTGCACTTGCGCAGGTAGCGGGTTTTCGCTGGTGCGGTAGATGCCGGCAATGGAGATCAGCTCGGCCTCCAGGCTGAGTGCGAAGATGCGCGCTTCGGTGTTGCCGCGGGCACCGGCCATGGCCTTGCCGCGCAGCGGCGCATAGACATGGATGTGGCCGTCCGCAATGATTTCGGCGCCGGTGTTGACCATGGCCAGCACCACCAGGTCGCGTCCGCGAGCGTAAATTTGCTGACCTGAGCGTACCGGTTTGAGAATCACCATGGCGCCCAAGGGCACCGGCGCGGCGACCGGCGCTTGCACGGGCGCCGCAACCTTGCCGGGGCCGCTGATCGCGCTGGCGGGAGAAAGTAGGGGCGGGTTGTTGCCGGCGACGCGGGCGTCGGGTGCGGGCAGCAGACCTGCCGCGATGCCGGCCGCCATTTGGCTGTCGCTGCCGCCCTTGACGGCGATGGGGGCGACGCGCATCGCCCGGAGCATGCTGAGAAGGGCCGGGAAATCGATCGCTGCAGGCTCAGTGCCTGCCGCTTGGGCGGACGCGCTCATGGGTGACAGGTCGATCACCATCGGGTCGTTTTCAAAAAAATCGGGAATGTCGCCAAAGCGCGCCTTGAGCTCCTTGGCCAGCAGCACCAGGTCGGCAGACTTGAGCAGCAGCGCCACCAGGGGCAGGTTGGCACTTTTGATCTCGAAAGTAGCCGGAGAAATGGAGGCGCTGGACGAGGATGCTGCTGTCATGGGTAGGGGCGCAGAGTGGCTGTGGGTGAGCAAAAACCGTCTTTTTGAACTAAGCGCCAAGAATCTGCCTTGACGGCAGGGCTTGAACCGGAGGCTATTTTAACAGTGCGCCCAGAGCATGATTTCGGCGGCCAGCGGTGCGTGGTCCGAGAGCTTGGCCCAAGGCTGGCGCGGCAAGACCATGGGCGCATGTCCTTCTGCGTTGCGCACATAAATACGGTCCAGCCGCAAAACCGGCCGCTGCGCCGGAAAGGTTCGTGCGGAACGCCCGTGTGCTTGCATAAACACCTCGCG
>JBIKHX010000360.1:0-2816 GCA_044361945.1 Polaromonas sp.
GCCGGCCATGACCTGCGGGCCTTTGATGGCAATTTCGCCCGGCTGGCCTTGCGCAACTTCGCGACCCTCGTCGTCCAGCAGCTTGAACCATGTGCTGGGAATCGGCACTCCAATAGTCCCGGTGAACACTTTGCTGATGGTCGGGTTGCAGCTGGCCGAGGGCGAAGTTTCCGACAGTCCGTAGACTTCACAAATAGGACAGCCGGTTTTTTCAAGCCAGAGTTTGGCCACAGCACTTTGCACGGCCATGCCGCCGCCCAGCGACACCCGCAAATGCGACCAGTCCACTTTGTTGAAATCCGGGTGATTCACCAGGCCGTTGAACAGCGTGCTGACAGCCGGGAAACTGTGCACCTGGTGCTTGGTCAGCTCTTTGAGAACCGCTGCCAGATCGCGCGGGTTGGGTATCAAAATGTTCTTGGCGCCTACGCGCATGCCCAGCATCATGTTCACTGTAAAAGCAAAGATGTGGTATAGCGGCAAGGCGCAGACATAGGTGTTTTGGGTGCCTTCCGGCAAGCCGGCCATGGCGGGTGAATTCCAGGCTTCGGACTGCAACAAATTGGCAATCACATTGCGGTGTAGCAGTACCGCACCCTTAGAGACGCCGGTGGTGCCGCCTGTGTATTGCAGCACGGCGACATCATCGGGCTTGAGCTCAGGCCGGACCAGCTTAGCCTTGCGCCCCAACGCCACGGCATCATTAAAGCGCACGGTGGCCGGAAGTGTGAAGGCGGGCACCATTTTCTTGACATTGCGCACCACGTAGTTGACCAGGGCGCCCTTGAACCATCCCAGCTGATCGCCCATGGCGCACAGCACCACGTGACGCACGGGTGTGCGGCTGATGCAGGCCTCGAGCGTGGCCGCAAAATTCTCGATGATGACGATGGCTTTGGAGCCCGAGTCTTTGAGTTGGTATTCCAGCTCGCGCGGCGTGTACAGCGGGTTGACATTGACCACCACATAACCGGCACGCAAGATGGCGGCCACGGCCACCGGGTACTGCGGGCAGTTGGGCATCATGATGGCGACGCGGTCGCCCTTGGCCAGGCCCAGGCTTTGTAAGTAGGCGCCCAGTGCCTTGGACATCTCGTCGGTCTGCCCGAAGCTGATGTCCTTGCCCATGAAGCTGTAGGCCGTGCGTTCGCTGAATTTGGCAAAGCCCTCTTCCATCAGCTTGACCAGCGAAGGGTACTGCGATGCGTCAATATCAGCGGGCACGCCCGGCGGGTAAGACTTGAGCCAGGGACGGTCTGTGTGCAGAGTGTTCATAGAGGCCTTTCAATCACGGGGGTTGAACTGGGATGAAAATTATTCGATGGCCTTGCCCATGTCTTCGATGACTTTTTTGGCATCGCCAAATACCATCATGGTCTTGTCCATGTAAAAGAGCTCGTTGTCCAGGCCGGCATAACCGGCGGCCATCGAGCGCTTGTTGACGATGATGGTTTTGGCTTTATAGGCTTCCAGAATGGGCATGCCATAGATGGCGCTGCCCTTGACGTGCGCGGCCGGGTTGACCACGTCGTTGGCACCCAGAATGATGGCCACGTCAGCCTGGCCGAACTCTGCGTTGATGTCTTCCATTTCGTGCACCTGGTCATAAGGCACTTCGGCCTCGGCCAGCAACACGTTCATATGGCCGGGCATGCGGCCGGCCACCGGGTGAATGGCGTACTTGACGCTGATGCCCTTATCGGTCAGCTTTTGCGCCAACTCCTTGACCGAGTGCTGCGCACGGGCCACCGCCAGGCCGTAGCCCGGCACGATGATGACCGACTCGGCGTTGCCCAGAATGAATGCGGCGTCATCGGCCGAGCCGGACTTGACGTTGCGCTGAACTGCATCGCCGGCAGCGGCCGTGCCGGCCTCGCCGCCAAAGCCACCCAGAATCACGTTAAAGAAAGAGCGGTTCATCGCCTTGCACATGATGTACGAGAGGATGGCGCCAGACGAGCCCACCAGCGAACCGGCGACGATCAGCATGGCGTTGTTCAGCGAAAAGCCGATGCCCGCTGCCGCCCAGCCCGAGTAGCTGTTGAGCATGGACACCACCACCGGCATGTCGGCGCCGCCGATCGGAATGATGATCAGCACGCCCAGCACAAAGGACAGCGCCAGCATCGCGAAAAACGCGTTCCAGCTGCCGGTGAGCGTGAACACCAGGCCCAGCGCCAGCGTGGCCACGCCGAGCACCAGGTTGAGCATGTGTTGGCCTGAAAAGGTGACAGGCGCCCCCTGGAACAGGCGGAACTTGTACTTGCCGCTGAGCTTGCCGAAGGCAATCACCGAGCCGCTGAAAGTGATGGCGCCGATGGCCGCACCCAGGAACAACTCAAGCCGGTTGCCGGCCGGAATATCGGCGGTGCCCAGGCCCTTGGCGACGATTTGGAAGGCATCCGGCTCGGCCATGGCGGCCACCGCAATGAACACTGCGGCCAGACCGATCATGGAGTGCATGAAGGCGACCAGCTCGGGCATCTTGGTCATCTCGACGCGCTGCGCCATCAAGGTGCCGGCAGCGCCGCCCAGCACGAGCGCAGCCATGACATACACCATGCCTTGGGCCGAACCGCCCGCAGTTTCGACGATCAGCGCGCCCGTGGTCAGCACGGCAATGGCCATGCCGCTCATGCCGAACACGTTGCCGCGAATCGAGGTGGTCGGATGCGACAGGCCCTTGAGCGCCTGTATAAAACAGACCGAGGCCAGCAGGTACAGCAGGGTGACCAGGTTCATGCTCATTTGGTCGCTCCCGCGTCAGCTGCGGGCGCAGCTTTCTTTTCTTTTTTCTTGAACATTTCAAGCATGCG
>JBIKHX010000044.1:0-9522 GCA_044361945.1 Polaromonas sp.
GCCGGGGCGCGCTTCGTAAGTGCCGTTGGCAATGCCGTCGTCCATCGCGGCCAGGTCGGGCAGGTCAAAGGCGTCGCGCATCAGCATGCGGCGCTCGGCGCTCAGGTTGCCTTCAATGTGGTCGCGCTCGGCAAATGAAAAATGCACCGGGATCGGCTGCGAGCTGGTGCCCACTTCGAGTGCCACCGAATGGTTTTGCAGCAGCAGGCTGAACTGCTCAAGGTAGTAGTTGGCGTAGAGCTCGGGCCGGGTCAGCGTGGTTTCGTAGTGACCGGGCCCGGCGACAAAGCCGTAGCTCAGCAGCGAAATATCGGGCGCATCCAAAATGGCGCGCGCCACCGTGCTGGTGTGAATGCGCACAAAAGGGTAGCAGGCGCGCACGCGGCCGGGCAGGCTCTCGCCGGCTACGTAGCGTTTCATGCAGTCGCGCAGGTGGGCGATCTGCTGGCTGTAAATCAGCTGCACCTGGGCCAGGGCTTCGGCAGCGTTGGAGTGGCGCGTGGGCGCGATGAAGGCGGGCAGGAATGGGGCGGCTTTCAAGGGCGTGGCCTTTCTTCAGGCTTTGACAGGTTCGCGCATGGTCACAAATTCTTCAGCCGCTGTCGGGTGAATGCCGATGGTGCTGTCAAACACGGCTTTGGTGGCGCCGGCTTTCATGGCGACGGCAAAGCCCTGCACGATCTCGCCGGCTTCGGCGCCCACCATGTGCAGGCCGACCACGCGGTCTGAGGCTTCATCAACCAGCAGCTTCATGAAGGTGCGCTCGCTGCTGCCGCTGAGCGTGTGCATGAGCGCCTTGAACTCGCTTTTAAAAACACGCACCGCACCAAAGCGTTCTCGCGCCTGGGCCTCGGTCAAGCCCACCGTACCGATGTTCGGGTGCGTGAACACCGCCGTCGGAATGAAGTCGTAGCTCATGCTGCGCGGCGCCTTGCCGGCGGCTGCGCCCAGCAGATGGTCGACCACCACCATGGCTTCGCCCAGCGCCACCGGCGTCAGCTGCACGCGCGCAGTGACATCGCCCACGGCGTAGATGTGCGGCAGCGAGGTTTGGTAGTTGTCGTTGACCACAATAGCGCCGTCGGGTTTTTGAGCGATGCTCAGTGCTTCCAGCCCCAGCCCTTGCACCAGAGGCACGCGGCCGGTGGCGTAGAGCACTGCATCGGCTTCGAGACTGCTGCCGTCTTGCAGTGTGATGTGCAGGCAGTCGGCCGCTTTTGTGATGACGGCCACATCGGCATTCAGCCGCAGGTCCACGCCGGCCTTGCGCATTTCGGCAGCAATGAATGCGCGCACCTCGTCATCAAAGCCGCGCAGCACTTGCGCGCCGCGGTAAAGCTGCGTGACACGAGCGCCCAGACCCTTGAGGATGGAGGCGAACTCGCAAGCGATGTAGCCGCCACCAACCACCAGCAAGCGCTTGGGGAAGGGGTCGATGTCAAAGATCTCATTGGAAGTGATGACATGCTCGCGCCCGGTGATGTCGGGCACGCTGGGTTTGCCGCCGGTGGCAATGAGTATGTTTTTAGCGCTGTAGCGCTGCGCACCAACGGCCACTGTGTGCGCGTCAGCCATCTTGGCCCAGCCTTCAATGATCTGCACGCCCGCGCCTTTCAGGAGTTGCAGGTAGATGCCGTTGAGGCGGGTGATCTCACGCGCGCGGTTGGCCTTGAGCGCAGACCAGTCCAGCACCGGCGCAGGGCCGACCCAGCCAAAGCCGTGCGAGGCTTCAAAAGATTCGGCGAAATGCGCGGCGTAGCTGTAGAGTTTTTTGGGAATGCAACCCACGTTCACGCAAGTGCCGCCCATGGCCTGCGCTTCGATCAGCGCAACTTTGGCGCCTCGTTGCGCCGCCATGCGTGCAGCACGTACACCACCACTGCCACCACCGATCACCAGCAAATCAAAGTCAAAAACTGTCATGAAAACCTTTGGATTGGAAAGCCTAGAGGCAAACCTTAACACTGGCGGGTGACGTCATCAAACACTCGACCCCGATAATCTACCCATGACTGCCTCCCCCGCCCCCCTCGATTTCGCCCGCCTGCCCTTGACGCCTGCCGCGCTGGCCAACCTCCAACTGCTGGGTTACGCCCAGATGACGCCGATTCAGGCGGCCAGTTTGCCGATTGCGCTGCTGGGCAAAGACCTGATTGCGCAGGCCAAGACCGGCAGCGGCAAAACCGCTGCTTTTGCGCTGGCGCTGCTGGCCAACCTGAATGCGCGGCGCTTTGCGGTGCAGGCGTTGGTGCTATGCCCGACGCGCGAGCTGGCTGACCAGGTGACGCAGGAGATCCGCCGGCTGGCGCGGGCTGAAGAAAACATCAAGGTCGTCACGCTGTGCGGTGGCGTGGCACTGCGCGGGCAAAACGCCAGCTTGGCGCACGGCGCGCACATTGTGGTCGGCACGCCCGGACGCATCATGGACCATCTGGAGCGCGGTCACCTGGACCTGTCCGCACTCAACACCCTGGTGCTGGACGAAGCCGACCGCATGCTCGATATGGGATTTTTTGACGACATCGCCAAGGTGGTGCGACAGTGCCCGCCTGAGCGGCAGACGCTGCTGTTTTCAGCGACTTACCCCGAGGGCATTGCCAAGCTCAGTCAGCAGTTCATGCGCCAGCCGCAGACAGTGAAGGTTGAGGCGCAACACGAAGCCAGCAAAATCCGCCAGCGCTGGTACCAAGTGCGGGACAGTGAACGGCTGCACACCGTCTCTAAGGTGCTCAACCATTACCGCCCGGCCAGCACGCTAGCCTTTTGCAACACCAAGGTGCAGTGCCGCGAACTGGTGCAGGTTTTGAAGGCCCAGGGTTTCAGTGCGCTGGCCCTGTACGGCGAGCTGGAGCAGCGCGAACGCGACCAGGTGCTGGTGCAGTTTTCCAACCGCAGTTGCTCGGTGCTGGTGGCTACCGACGTGGCCGCGCGCGGGCTGGACATTTCGCAGCTGGAGATGGTCATCAACGTGGATGTGACGCCCGACAGCGAAGTCCATATTCACCGCATCGGCCGCACCGGCCGTGCCGACGAAGAGGGCTGGGCGATCAGCCTGGCGTCTATGAATGAGATGGGTGCGGTCGGCCGCATCGAGCAATTGCAAAACGCCGAGTCCGAATGGCATAAGCTCGAAGACCTGACGCCGGCCAGCCAGGAGCCGCTGGTGCCGCCCATGGTGACGCTGCAAATTGTGGGTGGCCGCAAGGAAAAAATCCGCGCCGGCGACGTGCTGGGCGCACTGACGGGCGAGGCGGGCTTCACGCGTGAGCAGGTTGGCAAGATCAATGTCAACGAGTACTCGACCTATGTGGCGCTGGACCGGCGAATTGCCGACGAGGCGCTGCAAAAGCTCAGCGCCGGTAAGGTCAAGGGCAAGAGCGTGCGCGTGCGCCTGCTCAATGACGAGACTTGATGCCGGCATGAACTCCAGTGCCAGCACCGCAGCGCCTGCCAAGCCATTGGCGCTGGTCATAGGCGCCGGCGGCGGCTTGGGCGCTGCGCTGGCGCAAGCCTTGTCAATACCTGGCGAGCACGGCATCGACAGCGTGCTGGCGCTGGGACGCGTCACGCAGCCGGCCATCGACTACAGCGACGAAACCAGCCTGCAAAACGCCGCTGCCTGGGTGGCGGCGCAGTGCCAAATGCAGGGTGCCGAGTTGCGGCTTTTGATCGTGGCCAGTGGTTTCTTGCATGGCGCAGCTGGCCAGCCCGAGCGCAGTTGGTCGCAGCTGAACGCCGACTACCTGAGTGAGGTGTTTCGCATCAACGCCATCGGCCCGGCGCTGGTCATGAAACATTTCTTGCCGCTGTTACCCCGGCAGGGTCGTTGCGTGGCCGGTTTTGTGTCGGCCAAAGTCGGCAGCATCGGCGACAACGCGCTGGGCGGCTGGTACGGTTACCGCGCAGCCAAGGCCGCGCTCAACCAGCTGGTCAAGACGGCCGCCATCGAACTCAAGCGTCGCAACCCACAGGCGCTGTGCGTGGCACTGCACCCGGGCACTGTGGACACTTCGCTGTCCAAGCCTTTTGCCAAAGCCGGACTCAAACTACGCCCGCCAGAAGTGGCCGCCACGGAGTTGCTGGCGGTGCTGGCGGGTCTTGAGCCGGCTCAAAGCGGCGCCTTGGTGGACTACCAGGGCAAAGTCTTGCCCTGGTAGGGTTCTGCGCTGTCAGCGCGCGTCGACCAGGGCCTTGATGTTGAACAAGTGAAATGCACCGTCATCAAATTGACTTGCAGACCACAAAGAATGAAGTTTTGAAAAAGGAAAAACCCCATGAATTTGCGCACGATTTTTCTTTGCAAACGCTGGTGTATGGCTGCGCTTGTGTGCGTCGCCGCTCAGGGCGTTGCGGCCCAGCCTTTTAGCTTTGTGGCCTTGGGTGACTTGCCTTATGGCCAGGCGGCGCAAGGTTACGCGCCTTACAAATCGCTGATCCGTTCTATCAACCAGGAACGCCCCAATTTTTCAATTCACATCGGTGACTTCAAATCGGGCTCTACGCTGTGCTCCGATGAAGAGTCCAAAGTGCAACTCGGGCATTTCGGCTTGTTTGACAGCGCCCTGGTCTTCACGCCGGGCGACAATGAATGGACCGACTGCCACCGCGCCAACAACGGCGGCCATGATCCGCTGGAGCGCCTGCAGGCTTTGCGAGCTACTTTTTACAAGCCAGGTTTGTCGCTGGGCAAGCAGCCACTGTCTGTGCTCAACCAGTCGACCGCAGCGCCGGCTTTTGCCAAGTTTGTAGAAAACCAGCGCTGGACGCACCAGGGCGTGGTGTTTGCCACGCTGCACATTGTGGGCAGCAACAACAACTTTGAAGTGCGCGACCCGCGTGCCGTAGCCGAATTTTTTGAGCGTGAAAAGGCCAACATCGCCTGGATCCGTGAAGCCTTTGCAAGCGCAGCCCAGTCACAGGCCAAAGCCATCGTGCTGGCCATGCAAGCCGATGTGTTTGAAGCTAAGAGCCTGTGGGAAGACTTTCCCGCGCACTCGGGTTACCGCGTCAGCATTGGCGAGACTTTGCTGCCCCTGGTGGCGCAATCCAACATTCCGGTGCTGTTGATCCACGGCGACAGCCATGTTTTCCGCTTTGACCAGCCTTTTACGCTGAATAAAAAACCGATCCCGCAACTCACCCGCCTGGAGGTGCCCGGTGCCGGTGACGTGCGCGCCGTGCATGTGACCGTGGACACACGCCTGCGCAACCCTTTTGCGATTCGCTTGCTGGAGCCGGCTGCTGCGCCCTGATTTGTCAGGGTAGGTGGCCGGTTTGTGCGACCATCGCACACATGCAAAATTTTTGGCCCTCCAGCGGTTTTGACCAGCTCCAGCGCAATGCGCGGGGCTGGCTGGTGCCGACCGACGATTACCTGCGGCTTTTTTTGCAGCGGCCCGAATTGGCGCTGTTGCCCGAGTCCTGCCCCAACGAGATCAAGCTGCACATGGCGCTGCAAGCCGAGCCTGCCCGCGCTGTCGGCTTGCTGGAGCTGGCGGCCATCAAGGACGCTGACGCCCGCGAGAGCTACACGCTGTTTGTCAACTTTCGCAACGACTTGCTGGCCGCAGGCAGTTTGGAAGCCTGCTACCTGGGGCTGTTCCGGCGTGGCGTGATGGGCGTGCCGCCACTCTTTCTGGATCTGCTGGCGCAAGCCATCGCCCGCAATGTTTTGCATGACAGTCAGGATGCTTACGAAGTACGGGCAGCAGAAATGCTGTTTCGCCCGCAGCGCCTGACGATAGAGCAGGGGCAGATTCTGGCTGGTGACCTGAGCGTGCTGGACATGCTCAAAGACACCGGCGGTCTGGGCGACATCGGCCGCCTGCTGGCTGAAGCCAAGGCGCCTATGCGAGAAGTTCGCATGCAAGTTCTGGGCGACGACAACGCCGCCGACTACTGGCGCGCCGGCGAGCGCTACAACTTTTTGTTAGACCTCACGCACGAGGTCAACAACGACCTCAGCCACGGGCTGGTGTTGACCATGACGCGGGCGCGCTCGGGCTTGAGCGCATTGGCGCGGGTTCTGGAGAAATGGGTGCGGCACATGCTGGGCGTTGCGGTGCGCGTGCGGCCTTTGCAAAAAATTGACGACCCCGGTTGGCGCTGGCATGTGGGCCTGGATGTGCATGCCTCGGCTTTGCTCAATGACCTGTACGAAGACAAACCGGTCGAGCCTGAGCGCCTGCAGCGCCTGCTCAGCTTGTTCCGTTTGGAGTTCGATCAGCCGCAGGAAATGCGTGCCGACGTGGCGGGCAAGCCGGTCTACCTGGGGCTGATGATGAGCGAGGACCGGGCTTTGCGTCTGAAGCCTCAAAACCTGCTGCTCAACCTGCCGTTGGCGGCCTTGGCATAAAATCTAAGATTCAGCTATTTTTAACCGGAGTCTTCCATGCCTAAAAAAATCCGAGTCGAAGCCGACAGGTGCGCACCTAAACCCACTCTTGCTCCCGGCATGACACGCACTGCCGGCCACGGCCAGAAAGTCAGTCTTGAGCGCGGTTCATGGACCCGCAGCAAGAAAAACCCGGGTAAGCGCCCCAGCAAGGGCGGTTAATTCCCTTTCAGGTGCAGCGCTGTCGCTGCACCGCTTTTTCTACGGTCTGCCTTTGGCAGGCCGTTTTTTTTGGCTGGCTGCCTTGTTTTTAGCGACTGTGTTGCAGAAAAAAGGCCAGCATGGCCGCTGAGGCGCCGGGGGCCTGGGGGTCTGTGTAACTGCCTTCCGGGTTGCCGCCCGCCCAGGCGTGCGGGCTGCCATCAACCGTCCAGTGCTCCACAAAACTGCGGCCATCGCCGGCCCTGTAGACGCTGCGCTTTGCCTGACGCAAGTTCCCGTCGGCAGGCTGCGGGCTCTGCCGTGCTTCGTTGTGTTGCAGCGCCAAGCCGCTGGCCGTCAGCGCTGCCGTGGCGGCCTGCACGATGCTCAGGCTGTTGTCGGGGTGAACGGTGGTGTCAGCGCTGCCGTGAAAAACGATGGTCGGCATCCGGTGTTCACGCGCTGGCGACCCCGCCAGCTTGCGGTGCTGACCGCCAAGGCGCATGGCTTGAAAGGCTGACATCACGTCTTTGGCCGCGCCGGGAGGCAGACCCGAGTGCACGCCAAGGGCTGCGAACAGCTCCGGGTAATGGGCCGCAACGATCGCGGCCATGGCGCCGCCCGCCGACAGGCCGGCGATATAGACCCTGGATTCGTCTACCGGGTAGCGGGCAATGATCAGCCGGGTCAAGGCTGCCAGCATGGCCGGCTCGCCGGCACTGCGGCCTTGGTGAGCCGTATCAAACCAGTTCCAGCAGCGCATCGGGTTGGCCTTGGTCAGTTGCTCCGGGTAGAGCACCATGAACGGGGTTGTCGCGGCCAGCTCATTCATGCCCGTACCGCGTGCGAAGTCGGGCGCATCTTGTTGGCAGCCGTGCAGCATCACCAGCAGCGGCAAGCGCGCGTTCATCGCATCCACGGCCGCGGCTTGCGCGGGCACATGCAGATTAAAACCGTAGTGCTCGCCATCAAAGTCGAACACCTGCCGGGTGAAGGTCGCGCGGCGCGCTTTGGGCGGCGGGTCTTCCAGCGTTGGCAGCAATTCCGGGGCTACTGCCTCGTCCGTATCGAAGGCCAAAACCGCCTGGGTGCCCGGCGCAGCAGATGGCGTCGATGGCTGAGTTGGCTGAGTTGACAGAATTGTTGCGGACGCTAAGTCGGCCTGAGGCGGGTTCACCCCGGCCGGCTGTTCAGGCCCGACGCGACGAAGTCTTTGCACCGCAACGCTGGCCCAGCGGCGCAGCGCTAAAAAGGGTTTGGCGTCACCCGACTGATTCATCCACCAAGGCATGTGTCCAGCTCCAAAACGCAGGATTGCGATGGCACACAGAATACGCCCATGAAATGACGCACGCAGAAAACGATGACTCGGCTAACATCGAGTTATGCCATTTGTTTTTCTTCAGTGATGGAAAAAAATTCGCCTAATCAAGCGCTTGAGCTGGCTCAGGCTGCGCTCAAAGCCAGCGAGGAGCGCTTTCGCGAGCTCGCCGAAAATACCGAAGATGTTTTTTACAGCCGCAACGCCACCACCGGCGAGTTGCTCTATATCAGCCCTGCCTGCGAACGCCTGATCGGGCGCAAGCTGCAAAGCTTTTATGACAAGCCGGGCCGTTATCTGGGCACCGTGCATCCGGATGACCTGGCGGCCGTCAAGGCTGCCGTAGAAGCCAATATGGGCGGTCTGCCGACCGAGGTCGAGTGCAGGTTGATCAAGCCCGACGGCGAGATCGTCTGGGTTCGCCATTTTGCGCATCTGGTGGGTGAGCGCGTGGTCGGCACCATACGCGACATCACCGCTCGCAGACTGGCCGACGCCAAACTGGCCCGCAGCACACGCGCGCTGAAGTTGCTCAGTCAAAGCAACCGCGCCTTGACCCGTATAGAAGACGAGTTGCAATTGCTCGGCGAGATTTGCCGGTTGGCTGTCGATGTGGGTGGCTACCGCATGGCCTGGGTCGGCTACTCCCGCGATGATGCTGCGCGCAGCGTCGAGCCCATGGCCCATGCCGGCCATGAGGCGGGCTACCTCAGCAGCGTGAAGCTGAGCTGGGCCGAGGGGCCTGACGGCACCCCGGGTTCGGCCTGTGATGCGATCCGCCGCAATGAGGTGTGCGAATCCCCGGATCTGCAAGCCAGGCCCGGAGATTTTCAGCTGGCCCGGGAGGCACTGGCCCGCGGTTACGGCAGCGTGCTGGCTTTGCCGCTGCGCCACGGCGGAAAGACCCTGGGCGTGCTGGCGCTGTATTCGGCCGAAGCGCAATCTGCCCGCATCGAAGAGATCGGTCTGCTGCAGGAGTTGGCCGACAACCTGAGTTTCGGCATTGACAACATACGCTCGCGCTTGTGGCGTAACCGCATGGAGAAGGCGATCGCGCAGATGGCTGCGGGTGTGTCCATGCAAAGCGGCGGCAATTTCTTTGAAATGCTGGTGCGCAATATGTCCGACGCCATGGGTGCAAATGGCGCGCTGGTGGCGCGTGTGTTGCCTGATGACCCGCTGCGCGGGCACAGCGTGGCCGCTGTGTTCAATGGCCAAGTGGTGCCGCAGTTTGGCTATGACATTGCGCAAACACCTTGCCGCGATTTGGCGCACGCCTCCAGCCTGATCCTGCCTGAGAATGTGCAAACTTTGTACCCTGATTCTTCGATCCTGCGCGATTACGCAGCCCAGGGCTATGCGGCCCACCGGCTGGAAAATTCTCTGGGGCAGATGGCCGGTGTGCTGGTTTTGGTGTTTCGCGAGCCGCTCACACAAAGCCAGACGGCCCTGCTGCATTCGAGCATGCAGATTTTTGCCTCACGCGCTTCGGCAGAGCTTGAGCGCTTAGAAGCCGACCTGCAGATCCGCAACCTGAATGCCAGCCTGGAGGACCGCGTCCAACGGCGCACGGCCGAGCTCAAGTTGGCCAACCAGGAGCTGGAGTCCTTCAGTTATTCGGTGTCGCACGACCTGCGCACCCCTTTGAGCGCTGTCGATGGTTTTG
>JBIKHX010000045.1:0-9518 GCA_044361945.1 Polaromonas sp.
GGCGAGTTCGGCCTGGATATCCGCACGGCGGCCCTGCTGGCGGCCTGCTTCTCCTTGCCAGGCGGGGTGTTGCGCGCCGTGGGCGGCGTGCTGTCCGACAAGTACGGCGCGCACAGCGTGACCTGGTGGGTCATGTGGGTCAGCTGGATCTGCCTGTTTCTGCTGTCCTACCCGCAGACTGACTTCACCGTCATGACCGTCAACGGCCCATCGACTTTTCATCTCGGTCTGAACGTCTACGGCTTCACGGCATTGATGTTCATTCTGGGCATCTCCTGGGCCTTCGGCAAGGCCAGCGTCTTCAAGTACATCAGCGACGACTACGCCGGCAACATCGGCGCCATCAGCGGCATCGTCGGCCTGGCCGGCGGCCTGGGCGGCTTTGTGCTGCCCATTGCCTTCGGCGTTCTGGTTGACCTGACCGGCGTTCGCTCCAGCGCTTTCATGCTGCTGTACGGCGTGGTCTGGGTCTCGCTGATCTGGATGTACTGGACCGAAGTGCGACGCACCCAGATCATGGGCTCCAGCGCCACCCAGGCTACGGCCTGACACCGACGACACCTTCATTTGCC
Organism: Polaromonas sp.; assembly: GCA_044361945.1. Lineage (GTDB taxonomy): Bacteria > Pseudomonadota > Gammaproteobacteria > Burkholderiales > Burkholderiaceae_C > Polaromonas. The sequence continues at coordinate 573 of JBIKHX010000045.1, forward strand.
GCCATTTTCCGGAAAGAAAAAATCATGCGCACACCCAGCACCCCGGCTTCCAAATCCCCGGTTGCGTCGGCCGGCGACTCCGGATCGCCCAGCGCCGACATTGCCGACTGGCAACCGGAGGACGACCGTTTCTGGGAACGCACCGGCAAGCGCATCGCCTACCGCAACCTCTGGATCTCGGTGCCTGCATTGCTGTGTGGCTTCGCCGTCTGGGGCATGTGGGGAATCATCACCGTGCAGATGCTCAACCTCGGCTTTCCGTTCACGCCCGCCGAACTGTTCACCCTGACCGCCATCTCAGGCATCGCCGGTGCCACCATGCGCATCCCGGCGTCCTTTCTGGTGCGACTGGCCGGCGGACGCAACACCATCTTTTTAACCACCAGCATGCTGCTGGCACCGGCCATCGGCACCGGCATCGCCTTGCAGCACCCCGAATGGCCGCTGTGGGTGTTCCAGCTGATGGCGCTGTGGTCAGGCGTGGGGGGCGGCAACTTCGCCAGTTCCATGTCCAACATCAGCACCTTTTTCCCGAAGCGCTTGCAAGGCACTGCGCTGGGCCTGAATGCCGGTCTGGGCAATTTCGGTGTGACGACCATGCAGATCGTCATTCCGCTGGTCATGACCATGGGGCTGTTCGGGGCCTTGGGCGGCGAGCCCATGACCCTGGTGAAAGACAGCGGCTGGATTTTCGGAAAGATTTCTGCCGGCACACCCACCTGGATTCAAAACGCCGGCTTTGCCTGGGTGATATCGCTGCTGCCCCTGGGCGCGCTGTGCTGGTTTGGCATGAACAACCTGCAAACCGTGTCGCCCGACGCCGGCAAACCGCTGGCCGCGTTTGCCAAAGTCACCTACCTGTACACGCTGGCTTTTCTGCCGGCGATTTTCATCTTGTACCTGTACCTGCCGGCGCCCACCGGTCTGGGCCTGCTCAACATGTGGGTGGCGATACCGCTGGACATCGGGCTGGCCCTGTTGACCATGCGGCTGGCAGCCTTCGGCGCCATGAAGGAAAACGTCAGCAAACAGTTCGCCATTTTCCGCAACAAGCACACCTGGTCACTGACCGCGCTGTACATCGTCACCTTCGGCTCCTTCATCGGATTTTCGATGGTGCTGCCGCTGGCCATCACGGTGATCTTCGGTTATCAGCATGTGGCTGATGCGGCCGGCGTCATGCAGCACACCCTGAAGAACCCGAACGCACCATCGGCCCTGACCTATGCCTGGATAGGCCCCTTCGTGGGCGCAGCAGTGCGACCGGTCGGCGGCTGGATCTCCGACAAAGTCGGCGGCTCTATCGTCACGCAAATCATTTCAGCCGTGATGGTGCTGGCCTCGGCAGCAGTCGGCTACGTGATGATGCAAGCCTGGGCCTCGGCCGCACCCAAACAGTACTTTGCCGCCTTCCTGGGTCTGTTCATCGTGCTCTTCATCGCCAGCGGTATCGGCAACGGCTCGACCTTTCGAACCATCGGCGTCATCTTCGACCGCCAGCAAGCCGGCCCCGTGCTCGGCTGGACCTCGGCGGTCGCAGCTTACGGTGCCTTCATCGCACCCGTGGTCATCGGCGCGCAAATCAAGGCCGGCACGCCGCAACTGGCCATGTACGGCTTCGCCATCTTTTATGCCCTGTGCCTGGTTCTGAACTGGTGGTTTTACCTGCGCAGCGGCGCAGAAATCAAAAACCCCTGACGACTTGCCTGCACCGTTCCCCACGAATTACTGGAGATATCAATGAGTCATTTTCTGGACCGCCTGAGCCACTTTTCCAACCCGCGTGAATCGTTTTCGGGGACACACGGCGTGACCACGGCCGAAGACCGCAGCTGGGAAGACGCCTACCGCAACCGGTGGGCACACGACAAGATCGTGCGCAGCACACACGGTGTGAACTGCACCGGCTCGTGCTCGTGGAAGATTTACGTCAAGGGCGGCATCGTCACCTGGGAAACCCAGCAGACCGACTATCCGCGCACTCGCTGGGACATGCCCAACCACGAACCCCGCGGCTGCGCCCGCGGCGCCAGCTACAGCTGGTACCTCTACAGCGCCAACCGCGTCAAGTACCCCATGGTGCGCGCCCGCCTGCTCAAGCATTGGCGGCAAGCGCGTCTGACACTGGCGCCGGTCCAGGCTTGGGCCGCCGTCATGCAGGACGACGACAAGCGCCACGACTACCAGAGCGTGCGCGGCCTGGGCGGCTTCGTGCGCTCCAGCTGGGAGGAGGTCAATGAAATCATCGCCGCGTCCAACATCCACACCATCCAGAAACACGGCGCCGACCGCATCATCGGCTTCTCGCCCATTCCGGCCATGTCCATGGTCAGCTACGCGGCCGGTTCGCGCTACCTGTCCCTGATCGGCGGCGTCTGCATGAGTTTTTACGACTGGTACTGCGACCTGCCGCCTTCCAGCCCGCAGGTCTGGGGCGAACAGACCGACGTGCCCGAATCGGCCGACTGGTACAACTCGGGCTTCATCATCGCGTGGGGCTCGAACGTGCCGCAAACGCGCACGCCGGACGCCCACTTCTTCACCGAAGTCCGCTACAAGGGCACCAAGACCGTGGCGATCACGCCCGACTACTCCGAGGTGGCCAAGCTGTCGGACATCTGGTTGCACCCCAAGCAGGGCACCGACGCCGCACTCGCCATGGCCATGGGCCATGTGATCCTGAAAGACTATTACTTCGGCGGCAACGGCAAGCCGCGCTCGGCTTACTTTGACCACTACGCACGCCGCTACACCGACCTGCCGATGCTGGTCATGCTCAAAGAGCACGTGCTGCCCGGCGGCGACACCGTCATGGTGCCCGACCGCTATGTGCGAGCCTCTGACTTCAACGGCAAGCTTGGCCAGGCCAACAACCCCGAGTGGAAAACCGTGGCCTTCGACGAGAGTGGCAAGGTGGTGCTGCCGCAAGGCGCCATCGGCTTTCGCTGGGGCCCGGACGGCCGCGCCGATGCCGGGCAGTGGAATCTGGAACCCAAAGAAGCACGTCACGGCGGGGAGGTCCATCTCAAGCTCTCGGTGATGGAAGGCGCAACCGTCCATGACAGCGCGCAAATTGGCTTTCCGTACTTTGGCGGTATTCACCACGAGCACTTTCCCAACAACGAGCAAGGTGATGTGCTGGTGCGCAAGGTGCCGGTGCAGCGCATCGCGCTGGGCAAAGCGGGCGAAGAGCGCACGGCGCTGGTGGCCACCGTGTTCGACCTGCAGGTGGCGCAGTACGGCATCGCGCGCGGACTGCCGGGCGAGCTCGCCGCTGCCGACTTCAACGACAACACGCCTTACACACCAGCCTGGCAAGAGCAGATCACCGGTGTGCCACGCGATCAGGTGATCGCCGTGGCGCGGCAGTTCGCCGACAACGCCGACAAGACAGAAGGTCGCTCGATGGTCATCATCGGCGCCGGCATGAACCACTGGTACCACAGTGACATGAACTACCGCAGCGTGATCAACATGCTGATGATTTGCGGCTGCATAGGCAAAAGCGGGGGCGGCTGGGCCCACTACGTGGGCCAGGAAAAACTGCGCCCGCAAACCGGCTGGACGCCGCTGGCCTTTGCGCTGGACTGGATCCGCCCGCCGCGGCAGATGAACTCGACCAGCTTCTTCTATGCGCACACCGACCAGTGGCGTTACGAAAAGCTGGGGGTTGATGAAGTGCTGTCGCCGCTGGCCGACCGGAAAATGTACGGCGGCAGCATGATTGACTACAACGTGCGCGCCGAACGCATGGGCTGGTTGCCCAGTGCGCCGCAGTTGCAGACCAACCCCATGCAAGTGGTCCGCGATGCCAAGGCCGCCGGTCTGGACCCCAAAGACCATGTCGTCAAGTCACTCAAGGACGGCTCGCTCAAGCTGAGCTGCGAGGACCCGGACCACCCGGCCAACTGGCCGCGCAACATGTTTGTCTGGCGCTCCAACATCATCGGCTCGTCGGGCAAGGGGCACGAGTATTTCCTCAAGCACCTGCTGGGCACCACCAACGGCGTGCAAGGCAAAGACCTGGGCGCGCAAGAGGCCAAGCCCGAAGAAGTGGTCTGGCATGACAAAGCACCAGAAGGAAAGCTAGACCTGCTGGTCACGCTGGACTTTCGCATGAGCACGACCTGCCTGTACTCGGACATCGTGCTGCCGACCGCCACCTGGTACGAGAAAAACGACCTCAACACCAGCGACATGCATCCCTTTATCCATCCGCTGTCTACTGCGGTGGATCCGGTGTGGCAGTCCAAAAGCGACTGGGAGATCTACAAGGGCTTTGCCAAAAAATTCAGCGAGCTGTGCCAAGGCCAACTGGGCGTCGAGCAGGAAGTCGTCCTCACGCCGCTGATGCACGACTCGCCCGGCGAGCTGGCCCAGCCCTTCGAGGTCAAGGATTGGAAGCGTGGCGAGTGCGACCTGATTCCCGGCAAGACCGCGCCGCAGATTCAGGTGGTCGAGCGCGACTATCCCAACGTCTACAAGCGCTTCACGGCGGTCGGCCCGCTGCTCAACAAGATCGGCAACGGCGGCAAGGGCATTACGTGGAACACCGACACCGAAGTGCGCCAGCTTGGCGAACTCAACGGTCTGGTCACCGAACCGGGTGTGACGCTGGGCATGCCGCGGATCCAGAGCGACATCGATGCCTGCGAAATGGTGTTGCAACTGGCGCCCGAGACCAACGGCCATGTGGCGGTCAAGGCCTGGGCGGCGCTGGGCAAGCAAACCGGCCGCGAGCACACGCATCTGGCACTGCATCGCGAAGACGAAAAAATCCGCTTTCGCGACATCCAGGCGCAGCCGCGCAAGATCATCAGTTCGCCGACCTGGAGCGGCATCGAGTCCGAGACCGTTTCCTACAACGCGGGCTACACCAACGTCAACGAGTTGATCCCCTGGCGCACCCTGACCGGACGCCAGCAGTTCTACCAGGACCATCCGTGGATGCTGGCCTTCGGCGAAGGCCTGGCCAGCTACCGGCCACCCGTGAACCTGAAAGCAACCGCGGGCGTGAACGGCATACGTGGCAACGGGCATGCGGAGATATTGCTCAATTTCATCACGCCGCACCAGAAGTGGGGCATTCACTCGACCTACACCGACAACCTGTTGATGCTCACACTCAGCCGGGGTGGCCCGATCATCTGGTTGAGCGAAGACGACGCCAAACTCATTGGCGTGCAGGACAACGACTGGATTGAGGCCTACAACGTCAACGGCGCGATCGCCGCACGCGCCGTGGTCAGCCAGCGCGTCAAGCCCGGCATGGTGATGATGTACCACGCGCAGGAAAAAATCGTCAACACGCCAGGCTCGGAGATCACCGGACAGCGCGGCGGCATTCACAACTCGGTCACCCGCATCGTGCTCAAGCCCACCCACATGATCGGCGGCTACGCGCAGCTGTCTTATGGCTTCAATTACTACGGAACCATCGGCACCAACCGGGACGAGTTCGTGGTGGTTCGCAAGATGAACCAGGTGGACTGGCTGGACACGCCTACCGATGACGAGTACCTGCGGGCCGTGCAACAAATGGGGGAAGCAGCATGAAGGTACGCGCGCAAATCGGCATGGTGCTCAACCTGGACAAATGCATTGGTTGCCACACCTGCTCGGTCACCTGCAAAAACGTCTGGACCAGCCGGGCCGGCATGGAGTACGCATGGTTCAACAACGTCGAGACCAAACCCGGCATCGGTTACCCCAAAGAATGGGAAAACCAGGACAAATGGCAAGGCGGCTGGGTGCGCAATAGCGATGGCTCCATTGAGCCGCGCCAGGGTGGCAAGTGGAAACTGCTGATGCGCCTGTTCGCCAGCCCCAACATGCCGCAGATCGACGACTACTACGAGCCCTTCACTTTCGACTACGCGCACTTGCAGGCCGCTCCCGTAATGAAGGCCACGCCGACCGCCCGACCGCGCAGCCTGATCACCGGCAAGCGCATGGAAAAAATTGAGTGGGGCCCGAACTGGGAAGAAATTCTGGGTGGCGAATTTTCCAAACGCAGTCAAGACGCCAACCTGGCCAATTTCGAGCAGGTGCAAAAAGACATGGTGGGTCAATTCGAGAACACCTTCATGATGTACCTGCCTCGCCTTTGCGAGCACTGCCTGAACCCGGCCTGCGTGGCGAGCTGCCCTTCAGGCTCGATCTACAAGCGCGAAGAAGACGGCATCGTACTGATTGACCAGGACAAATGCCGCGGCTGGCGCATGTGCGTCTCAGGCTGCCCCTACAAAAAAATCTACTACAACTGGAAAAGCGGCAAGGCCGAAAAATGCACCTTCTGCTACCCGCGTATCGAGGCCGGTCAACCCACTGTGTGCAGCGAAACCTGCGTGGGCCGCATCCGTTACCTGGGCGTGGTGCTGTATGACGCGGACCGCATCCAGGAAGCCGCGAGCGTGCCGGACGACAAGGACCTGTACGATGCGCAGCTGGGTATTTTCCTGAACCCGAACGACCCGGCGGTCATCGCACAGGCACGGCTGGACGGCATTCCTGAAGCCTGGCTGGAAGGCGCTCGCCGCAGCCCGGTCTACAAGATGGCCGTCGAGTGGAAAGTAGCCTTGCCCCTGCACCCCGAGTACCGCACGTTGCCGATGGTCTGGTATGTGCCGCCGCTGTCACCGATCAGCTCGGCGGCCAACGCGGGCCTGATAGGCGTGCACGGTGAGCTGCCCGACATCGCTCAAATGCGCATCCCGGTGCAGTACCTGGCCAATCTGCTGACAGCGGGTGATACCTCGCCGGTGATTCGCGCCCTCGAACGCATGCTGGCCATGCGCGCCTACCAGCGCAGCAAGCACGTGAACCAGGTGCAAAACCTGGCGGTGCTGGCGCAAGCCGGCCTGAGCGTGGCCGAGGTTGAAGAGATGTACCACATCATGGCGATTGCCAACTACGAAGACCGCTTCGTGATCCCCTTCTCGCACCGCGAGTACGCCGAGAACGCTTTCGACATGCGCGGTGGCTGCGGTTTTAGTTTCGGCAACGGCTGCTCTGACGGCGCCAGCGAACTCAGCCTGTTCGGCGGCCAACACAAACGCACCATACCCATCAAAGTGGAGGTCTGACCCATGGCACTTTTTAACAACGCTTTGCCCGCCGGCAAGAGTCTGCGCGTGTTGGCCCGGCTGCTGGGCTACCCGGACGCCGAACTGCGCGATCACCTGAGCGAGCTGCAACAGGCACTGCACGAGGAACGCGCACTGACGCCACTGCGGATCAGTGAACTCAACGCCCTGATCGCTCAACTCAGTGGGCCGGCTTCGCTGGACACCGAAGCCGATTATGTTGAACTCTTCGACCGGGGCCGCGCGACCTCGCTGCACCTGTTCGAGCATGTCCACGGCGACTCGCGTGAGCGTGGCCCGGCCATGATCGATTTGGCGCAGACCTATGAAAAAGCCGGCCTGTTTCTGGCCGAAGGCGAGATGCCGGACTTTCTGCCGGTGGTGCTGGAATTCACCTCGACACAGCCACCCAGAGAAGCGCGTGAGTTTCTGGCCGAGATGGCGCACATCTTCAACGCCATCTTTGCCGCCCTGCAGCAGCGCAACAGCGCTTACGCCGCCGTGCTGGGTGCGCTGCTGGAGCTGGCCGGTGAAAAACCGCAGCCTGTGCTGATTGCAGCCGATGAGCCGCTGGACACTGTCTGGGCCGAGCCCGTGGTGTTTGACGGCTGCTCAACGCAGGGCCAGGCCAAACCCGGCCGGGCTCAAACGATTCACATCATTCGCCAAAAAACCGGCGCAGCTGGAGCCCGGACATGAGCGACCTGGACCACTTTTTATTTGGCATCTATCCCTACCTGTGTCTAACGGTTTTTCTGCTCGGCAGCCTGATCCGTTTTGACCGTGACCAGTACACCTGGAAGAGTGACTCTTCGCAACTGCTTCGGGCAGGTCAGCTGCGCTGGGGCAGCAACTTGTTTCACGTGGGTGTGCTGTTTTTATTCTTCGGTCATAGCTTTGGCATGCTGACGCCGCACTTTGTGTACGAGCATTTCATCAGCGCCGGCGACAAGCAGCTGGTGGCGATGGTGTCGGGCGGCTTATTTGGTTTGCTGGGCTTTGCCGGTGTCACGATCTTGCTGCACCGCCGCCTGACAGACCCGCGTATCCGCATCAACTCCAAAGCCAGCGACATCTTGCTGCTGGTATTGCTGTGGCTGCAACTGGCGCTCGGCCTGGGCACCATCGCCATGTCGGCACAGCATCTGGACGGCAGCATGATGCTCAAGCTCGCCGGCTGGGCGCAGCACATCATGACCTTTCGTGCCGGTGCGTCCGACTTACTGGCCGAAGCCGGCTGGCTGTTCAAGGCGCACATGTTTTTAGGCATGTCGATTTTCCTGATCTTTCCCTTCACCCGGCTGGTGCATGTGTGGAGCGGCTTCGGATCGCTTGCCTACCTCTTTCGCCCTTACCAGATGGTGCGCAGCCGTCGACTCGGCGTGCCGGCTGCCCGGCACCGGACCCGTTGATCTAAACACCAAGGCTTTGCATGAATCAGCTCACCTCTCCAACTTCGCCATCGGCTGCATGCTGCGGCAGCAGCGGTTGCCAATGCGCACCGCTGAAAACCACCGATGCAAGCGCCGCTGTTCAGACCTTGTTGAAGCCGGCCAGCATCAATGGCATCGCCTTGCATGCAGCCGGCCAACTGCCCGATGCCCACTTGCTGCGAGAGCTGGCTTACACGGAGCTGCTGCGTCAGCAGGCCCTGCGGCTGGCCCTGTTACCGCGCCACCACGGTTCTGATGCGCTGGTTGCACCGGAACTCAGTGAGACGGAACGCCAGGTGCTGCAAGCCATGGTCGAGCGAGGCACCATCACACCGGAGCCCTGCGCCGAAGAGGGGCGTCGCTACCACGCAGCGCACCTGCTGCAGTTTGTTGTCGGCCAGGCACTGCATGTCCGGCATATCCTGTTT
>JBIKHX010000361.1:0-2811 GCA_044361945.1 Polaromonas sp.
AATACTTTGATAAGCTTGGAGCACCACGTCTGGTATGAACCTCAACCTCACGAACCGCCTAGTGCGGACCCGCATGCTAGGTGGTGTGGCAGGGGCGCAGTCATGTTGACTGCCCCCTATGCCGATTTGCAGCCGCCTGTCGCGTGTCAGTTTGAGTTCAGTTTGGCGCAAGACTGCGGGCCTAAGGCCCCACGCCGCCATTCGGCGGCTGGGGTGCCTAGAATGTTGGCCACAGCAGCCAAGGATCGCAGTACATGTCACAGGGAATCATCCGCATTCGCGGTGCGCGCCAGCACAACCTTAAAAACCTCGACATCGACATCCGCACGGGCGAGTTGACGGTGGTCACCGGCCCCAGCGGCTCGGGCAAGTCCTCGCTGGTGTTTGACACGCTGTTTGCCGAGGGCCAGCGCCGCTACGTCGAAACCTTCTCGGCCTACGCCCGCCAGTTTCTGGACCGCATGGACAAGCCTGCGGTGGACAAGGTTGAAGGCGTGCCGCCGGCCATTGCCATTGACCAGACCAACCCGGTCCGCAGCTCACGCTCCACCGTGGGCACCATGACCGAGCTCAACGACCACCTCAAGCTGCTTTACGCCAGGGCCACGCAGCTGTTTGACAAGCAAACAGCCCAGCCCGTGCGCCACGACACGCCGGAGTCGATTTACGCCGAACTCTTGGCCCGTACCGCGCCGGCTGATCCGCGCGTGGTTATGACCTTTCCGGTTGAGTTGCCGGCCGGCACCAGCGCCGATGAAGTGGCGCAGTGGCTGTCGGCCAGCGGCTTCACGCGCGTGCATGCAGAGCGCGAAGTGGCCACGCCCACTGGCCCGCACAAATTACTCGACGTGGTGGCGGACCGCTTTCGCGTGCAGGGCGCAGAAAAGGCCAGGGTCATCGAAGCCATTGAAATGGCGCTCAAGCGTGGCGGGCGACTCAATGTATACCTTCAGGCAGAGGGCCAGGCCGACGAAATGCTGCGCTTTTCCAGCGGCATGCATTGCCCTGAAAGCGACTTGCGTTACGCCGAGCCGACGCCCTCGCTGTTTTCTTTCAACTCGGCCATGGGCGCCTGCGAGACCTGTCGTGGCTTTGGCCGCGTCATCGGCGTTGACTACGGCCTGGTGATTCCCAATGACAAACTCACCCTGCGCGCCGGCGCCATCAAGGTGATGCAAACGCCGGCCTGGGCCGAGGCCCAAGACGACCTGATGCGCCACGCAGAGACGGCGAGCATACCGCGTGACACGCCCTGGTACAAGCTCACGCCCGAGCATCAGGCCTGGGTCATCAACGGCTCGCCCAGCTGGAACGGCAAGTGGAACCAGCATTGGTTCGGCATCAAGCGGTTTTTTGAGTACCTGGAGAGCAAGTCTTACAAGATGCATATCCGGGTGCTGCTGTCCAAGTACCGCAGTTACACGCCTTGCGAAAGTTGCGGCGGCGCACGCCTGAAGACCGATGCACTGCTCTGGCGCCTGGGCTCCAAAGACGCCGCCGACGGGGTGTTGGTGCCGGCGGCGCGCTTCATGCCGGTCGGCGTGCAGTGGACGCGTGCGCAACTCGAAGCCATGCCGGGGCTGGCCTTGCATGATTTGATGCAGCTGCCCATCGACAAGCTGCGTGATTTTTTCACGCGGATCGGGCCTGCCACTTTGGCCGACGAAGCCGACCGCAAAGCGCTCAAGCTGCTGTTTGAGGAAATCCACACGCGGCTCAAGTACCTGTGCGACGTTGGCATTGGCTACCTCACGCTGGACCGGCAAAGCCGCACGCTCTCAGGCGGCGAGGTGCAGCGCATCAACCTCACCACGGCGCTCGGCACCTCGCTGGTGAACACCTTGTTTGTGCTGGACGAGCCGTCCATCGGCTTGCATCCGCGCGACATGAACCGCATCACCCAGGCTATGCACCGGCTGCGCGATGCCGGTAACACGCTGGTGGTTGTAGAGCACGACCCGGCTGTGATGATGGCTGCCGACCGCATGATCGACATGGGCCCCGGTCCCGGTGAAAAAGGCGGGCAGATTGTGTTTGACGGGACACCGGCCGAGCTGCGCCACGCCGACACCTTGACAGGCGCCTATTTGGGCGCGCGCAAGCAAGTCGGCATGGGCCTCAAGCGGCCCGTCAGCGACAACACACCGCGTTTGATTCTGGAAGGCGCGCGCGACCACAACCTGAAAAACATCAGTGTCGAGTTCCCGCTGCAGCGCCTGGTGGTGGTCACCGGGGTCAGCGGCTCCGGTAAATCGACCCTGATGCAGGACATCCTGGCGCCGGCTTTGCTGCGCCAGTTCGGCAAAGCAACTGAGACGCCGGGCCTGCACGACCGCCTCATGGGCGCCGACCACCTGAGCGACGTGGTGTTTGTAGACCAGTCGCCCATTGGCAAGACCGCGCGTTCCAACCCGGCCAGCTATGTGGGCGCCTGGGATGCGGTGCGCGAGCTGTTTGCCTTTGCGCCGCTGGCGCGAGAGCGCAGCTACACCGCGTCCAAATTCAGCTTCAACAGCGGCGATGGCCGTTGCCCGACTTGCGGCGGCTCGGGCTTCGAGCATGTTGAGATGCAGTTTTTAAGCGATGTCTACCTGCGCTGCACTGACTGCGACGGCAAACGCTACCGCCCCGAAATTCTCGAAGTCAAAATCGAGCGCCGCTACCCCGACGGCCGCACCGTGATGATGAACGTGGCCGATGTGCTGGACCTTACAGTGAGCGAGGCCAGCCAGCTGTTTGCCTATGACCGTGAGGTGATACGCGCGCTGCAACCCATCGTGGATGTGGGGCTGGAATACGTCAAGCTCGGCC
>JBIKHX010000362.1:0-2804 GCA_044361945.1 Polaromonas sp.
AGCTCAAAAAACCATCATGCGCATAGCCCGTAAGCTGTCCGATGCCGGCGACCTGGTGCTGGGCGGAGGCGAAGACTTTGTCTGACCTTGCTGCATTGCGGGCGCCACGTGAGCGCACTGCGCGCGTTTGGCAGGCGCTTGACCTTTTACAGTCGGGCAGCGGCAGCAGCGCTTTTGTGCGCAAGTCCTGGTCAGACGCGCCTAAGCAGGCGTTTGCCACCCACGTGGTCAAGACCTGGTCCCCGACCGGACTGGACGGCTTCGACGCGCAAGCCCTTGACAAGCTCGGCGATGAGGATGTGTTGGCCAATGCCGCACTCTCGCCGGCCGATGCTGCAGCGGCCACACTGGCGCTGACTGAAGACGCCCTAGCGGCAGAGCGTCAGGGTGCTTACGACAAAGGCCTGGAGGAAGGCCGTCGTCAGGTGCGCGAAGAATGGAATACCGAAAAGAAAAAAACCCGTTCGACCAGTGAATCCATCATGGTCGAGCTGGACGCTGCGGTGCGCCGCGTCATTGACACGCCGGACAAACTCTACGAACCCATCAAACGCCTGGCCTTGCATTTGGCTGAGCAATTGGTGCTGGCTGAGTTGACTGTGTCCTCGCAAGCCATTGAAAGGCTGGTGCGCCGCTGTGTGGATGAGCTGGCGCCGCAGCGGTTGGCACCCATCACTGTGGAGCTCAATGCGGCCGATCTGGCTGTGCTGCAGGCCATGCCGGTCACAAGCCCGGCGGCAAACAATGTGAGCAGCGGCAACACCAGCGAAAACAACAACACATCGACCAAGCCGGAAGGCGCGCCTGCCAAACCAACTGCTCCGCAATGGCCCTGGCATTTGCAGGCCAGCGACGACCTTTTGCCCGGCAGCGTACGCGCCAGCGCCAGCGATGCCGTGGTCAGCGACTTGATTGAACACCGGCTGGAAGTGCTGGCCCGCGGTTTGTTATTGGACAGCACGCGCGGCATGGCCCAGTCGGCCTTTCAGCCCTCACGCATGGCTGCACGCATGTCCGGTGAACGCGAAGTGGTGGACGCGCAGCCGCGCATGTCACCCGCGCCTGCACCGACCCGCTCATTTGCCGTACCGATGCCGCAAGATTTTCAAGACACAGACGACAAAGCGGATGACCTAAGCGATGATCTGGCGCAAAGAGCCGCTGATTCAGTGGCGCCTGAGACTTTTGAAGAAATAGACCTCTCCGCGATGGATTTGCCCGACCTCAACCTGGACGGGCTTGACACGCAGGCCGAATGGAAAAACCCAGCGCCGGATTCTGATCTGGATGCCGGTCAATTCGATGATTTAGACCCTGATGCGGATAAGCGTGATGTCTGATTTTGCACAGGAAGTGCAGCGCAGCATGGCGCAGATTCGCGGGCCACGGCCAGAGCGCTCCGGCACGCTGGTGCGGCTGGTGGGTATGCGGCTTGAAGCACGCGGCATCATGGCGCCGATTGGCACCTGTTGTGAAGTCATTGGCGAGGGCGGTCAGCGCATCGAAGCCGAGATTGTGGGCTTTAGCGACAAAACTCTTTACCTGATGCCATTTACAGAACCCACCGGCATAGGCCCGGGCTCGCTGGTGCGGGCACTGCCCGACACCGGCTTTGCCACGCTGGGCCCTGAACTGCTGGGGCGCGTGATTGACGGACGCGGTGACCCCCTGGACGGCAAACCCAAACCGCAAGGCGCAACGCGTCTGAGCCTGCACGGCCTGCCGATCAACCCCATGGAGCGCGGACCGATTGACCGTGTGCTCGACGTCGGCGTCAAAGCCATCAACGGCTTGCTCACACTGGGACGAGGCCAGCGCATTGGTTTGGTGGCCGGCTCCGGCGTGGGTAAAAGTGTGCTTTTGGGCATGTTGACCCGCTTCACCAAAGCCGATGTGGTGGTGATTGGTCTGGTGGGTGAGCGGGGCCGCGAAGTGCAGGCTTTCATCCGCGAGTCGCTGGGCGAAGAAGGCCTGGCCAAGTCGGTGGTGGTGGCTGCGCCGGCCAATGTATCGCCGGTGCTGCGCCTGAAAGCTGCCCACATGACGCACCTGATTGCCGAGTACTTTCGCGACCAAGGCAAAGATGTATTGATGCTGGTGGACAGCCTGACCCGCGTGGCCCATGCCCAACGCGAGATCGGTTTGGCCATTGGTGAGCCGCCAACGGCCAAGGGCTACCCGCCTTCGGTCTTTGCGCTGCTACCTAATTTGATTGAACGTGCCGGTGTCGGGCGCAATGGCCACGGCTCCATCACGGCCATTTACACCGTGCTGGCCGAGGGCGACGACGCCAACGACCCGATTGTGGACATCGCCCGTGCTTCGTTGGACGGGCAGGTGATGCTGTCGCGCAAGCTGGCCGACGCGGCGCACTACCCGGCGATTGACTTGACCGGCTCTATTTCACGTTTGTCGCAAACCTTGCTGAGCCCGGAAGACATGAAACTGGCCAACCGCTTTAGACGGCTGTGGTCGCTGTACCAGCAAAACGTTGACTTGATTCAGGTCGGCGCTTACGAGGCCGGCTCCAACCCCGAGGTGGATGAAGCCATTCGCTTGCGCGCCGACATGGAAACTTTTTTAAGGCAAGACATGCACATTGGCGAAGTCGAGGTGAACACCCGCGAGGGATTGCGTCGCCTGTTCGCCGAATGATGTGTCTTGTTTGATTGACTCACTAACTTATTGAATTTTTGACATTTTGACCGGAGCTAAATCATGAATGCACCCAGAGCTTGTTGGACTGTTCTGGCCCAAAAAGCGCAAGACCAGGTTAGCCTGGTACAGGCTGAAATGGCCCAGGG
>JBIKHX010000363.1:0-2802 GCA_044361945.1 Polaromonas sp.
AAGCCGGTCGGCGTTCATGGCCAGGCACATGGAGCAACCGGGTTCACGCCACTCAAAGCCGGCAGCGACAAAAATTTTGTCCAGGCCTTCGCGCTCGGCCTGCTCTTTGACCAAACCGGAGCCGGGCACCACCAGGGCGAGCTTGACGTTTTTGGCGACCTTCTGGCCGATTTTTTTAACGATGGCGGCGGCTTCGCGCATGTCTTCAATCCGGCTGTTGGTGCAGGAGCCGATGAAGACCTTGTCGATCAGGATGTCGTTGATGGCCTTGCCGGGCGCCAGACCCATGTAGGTCAGCGCGCGCTCGATGGCGTCGCGCTTGTTGGCGTCTTTTTCTTTGTCCGGGTCGGGCAGGATGTCGTCGATGGACAGCACCATCTCGGGCGAGGTGCCCCAGGTGACTTGCGGGCGGATCCGGCTGGCGTCGAGTTCTACTACGGCGTCAAAAGTTGCGCCAAGGTCAGACTGCAACGTGCCCCAGTAGCGCACAGCCATGTCCCACTCGGGGCCGCCGACAAACTGGCCGGTTTTGGGGTCGGTGCCGGGGGCGAGCAAGCGGCCCTTGACGTAGTCGATGGTTTTGGCATCCACCGCCACCAGGCCTGCGCGTGCGCCGGCTTCAATGGCCATGTTGCAAACCGTCATGCGGCCTTCCATGCTGAGCGCACGGATGGCAGCGCCGCCAAACTCGATGGTGTAGCCGGTACCGCCGGCGGTGCCGATTTTTCCGATGATGGCCAGCACAATGTCCTTGCCGGTCAGGCCCGGGGCCAGCGCGCCCTCGACTTTGACCAGCATGTTCTTGGCTTTTTTGGCCAGCAGCGTTTGCGTGGCCATGACGTGCTCGACCTCGCTGGTGCCGATGCCGTGCGCCAGCGCGCCGAATGCGCCATGCGTAGAAGTGTGCGAGTCGCCGCACACCACCGTCATTCCGGGCAGCGTGGCGCCGGTCTCAGGCCCCATCACGTGGACGATGCCCTGGCGCTTGGAGAGAAACGGAAAGTAAGCCGCAGCGCCGAACTCGGCGATGTTGCTGTCCAGTGTGGTGATCTGCTCTTTGCTGATCGGGTCGGTCAGTCCGTCGTAGCCCAGCTCCCAGCCGGTGGTCGGCGTGTTGTGGTCGGCGGTGGCGACGATGGACGATATGCGCCAGACTTTGCGGCCGGCTTCGCGCAGGCCTTCAAAGGCTTGCGGGCTGGTGACTTCATGGACCAGGTGGCGGTCTATGTAGATGATGGCGGTGCCATCGTCTTCGGTGTGGACGACGTGTTCGTCCCAGATCTTGTCGTAGAGGGTGCGCATGGTGGTTCCTTCTGAAGCGCTGATTTTAGGGGCATGGCGGGGCGGGTGCGCCGAAAGCCTCGGGCGGCAGTTGGGGCGGCGCTTCAGTCGTCCCCAGGCCGCTGCCATGCTGCCGGCCATTGCAGCTGCCGGCCGCTGCTGCGCCGCAGTGTGGCAATGTCGGCGGGCGTGTCCACATCTTGCACAAAGTGCGGGTTGTGGCAGTCAAAAGCCTCTACCTGCGGCGTATGCGCCTGGCGCCACTGTTTGCAGCCTACGTCGGGTGGGCCGGCCAGCAGGGCGGCGCGCACAGCAGCCGTGAAGATGACGGGGTTGCCTGGCTGGCCATCCACACGCGGGTAGACCAAGGCGCTGCCCGGGAGGCGCTGGTCGAAAGCCTGTATCAACTGCCGCAGATCGGCTGCGTCAAGCAGCGGCTGGTCGGCCAGCGCCATCAGCACGGCGTCGCTGTGCCCGCTCAGGCTTTGCAGGCCCAGGCGCTGCGAACCGGCGGGCCCTGCGTCCGGGTCGGGGTTGATCACCACCCTGACTTCCAGCGCTTTGACGGCGGCTTCAATGTCCTTGGCATGGTGGCCCAGCACCAGCACCAGCTCGCTCACACCGGCTTGTCGCAAGGCCATGACTTGCCGGCAGATCAGCGGCACGCCATCGAGTTCCAGAAGTGACTTGGGCCGCTGCCCCATGCGTGCGCCTGCACCGGCGGCCATCAGCACTGCCGCCAGGCTTGAATGGTGTTGCGGGGCGGGCGCCGGCGTGGTGGTTGGCATGCGGCTCTCAGTCGATGATCTTGCCGGCGGCCAGTTCGCGCACCCGCGGATCGACGTTGTAGCCACCGAACTCGGTGTAGCGCAGCAAGTGCCGGTCGCAGCGCTGGCAATGCCAGACCTCGCACTGGTTGTACGGAAAGAAGGCCGGTGCAATGGGCGCATCCGGCGAGTCGTAGCGCGTGCCTTGTGGATGCTTCTCTTCGAGCGTGGGCTCCTCAATAGCCGGGTCACGCAGGGTGCCCACCGCGCTCATCTGGCCAGCTTCCCATCGGTACTCGGCCAGACTTTCCCAGGCGGTGCAGGCGCCCATTGCGCAGCTGCAAGCTTGGGGCGCTGGGGTGTCTGCAAGGGCTAGCCGCAGTTCAGCGGAAGAAGCGATGTATTTCATGCGGGCTCATTATGCAAAAAGCCCGCCGGGCAAGCGCGGCGGGCTTTGGGTGGCGCGTTGCCGGCGCTTTAGCGTTGGGCGATCGGTTTGACGTCGCGCTGCACCGAGCCGGTGAACAGCTGGCGTGGGCGGCCGATTTTGTACTCGGGGTCACCGATCATTTCGTTGAGCTGGGCGATCCAGCCGACTGTACGCGCCAGCGCAAAGATGGCGGTGAACAATGGCACTGGAATGCCAATGGCGCGCTGCACGATACCGGAGTAAAAATCGACGTTCGGGTAGAGCTTGCGCGAGACAAAGTAGTCGTCTTCCAGGGCGATTTTTTCGAGCGCCATGGCCAGCTTG
>JBIKHX010000364.1:0-2798 GCA_044361945.1 Polaromonas sp.
GTTTTCAACATGCTGCAGATCGATCCCTTCCTCAGCCAGGTGCTGAGCGGGGCGATCGTCGTGGCCGCGGTGGGCGCAACCACGATTCGGCAGAAAGGTCACGTCGCATGAATGCGTTTTTCCGTCTTGCCGGAGGACGCCTGCGTCTAGCTCAACTGCAAAAGCTCAACCCTGCCCTCTTCTTGTTGTTTGTGCTGTTGGCGTTGATTGTCATCCTTGGGCCGGTATACCGAACGCCTGCTGGAATCATGAGCTTCCTGCAGCGCGCCGCTCCGTTGATCATCCTCACCTGCGGCCAATCCTTTGTGCTGATCGCTGGCGGCTTTGATCTGTCTGCGGGTGCCCTCATCACTTTGGTGGTCATTGCCTGCGCCCTGATCGCCAACGGTGACCCGCAACTCGCTTGGATGGCCGTGGCACTTATATACGCGATTGGTTTGGGGGTTGGCCTCTTAAACGGATTAATCGTTGCGCGGCTTAAGGTGCCATCCATCATTGCGACACTCGGCACGCTGCTATCAGTCAAGGGGGCTGCAATGTATTGGTCTGGTGGAGCACCCTCCGGCTATCTTCCTGACAATTTGCGCTCTGTTGGACGCGGCGTACTGAGCGACATTCCAATCCTCGAGACGCTACCGATCGCGGTCGTCGTTCTCGTCGTGTTTGTCGGACTGTGCTTTTGGCTGATGCACGCGACCAACTATGGCCGACTGTTGCTCATGGTGGGCGACAACGCGACCGCAGCCCACCTCGCGGGTGTGCCAGTGAACCGTGTGCGCGTCATCGCATTTGTGATCTCTTCGTTGTCGGCAGTGACAGCAGGTCTTTTGCTCGGCGGGTTTTCGGGGGTTTCTGTGGAAGTCGGTACTGGATACGACCTTCAGGCGATTGCTGCGGCAGTCATAGGCGGCGTGGTACTTCTCGGAGGTCGTGGCTCTATTGCTGGTGCATGCATCGGAGCGCTTTGTCTATATGCGCTCTTCACCGTTCTAAATTTAGTCGGTTTCCCTGCGCCACTGCGTGTCGCCGTGCAGGGCTTGATCCTCATCGTCGCGGCAGCGTTGACCGCCCGTAGCTTGCGCGACAAGGTTTGATTTTTCAAGGAGCTATCTATGTAGTTTTTTTCACCTCATTCAACCTCACCTTATTTTTCCAACGGAGATAAACATGAACAAACCTTTTCCATTCCGCCTGGCCGCCATCGGTGCTATTGCTGCAGCAGTTGCGTTGCCGTCCCTGACCTTTGCCCAAGCCGCCAAGGTTGATGTAGACAAAAATATGAATGAGCAGATGCAGCTCATGGTCACAAAACCACAAGGTCCTGCAGACCAGCCTTGGCTGCAGAATGTGGGAGGTCAGATGATTGATACCGCTAAGTACAAGAAGACGGGCCCCCACAACCTGTGCTTCTCCAATGCAAGCGTTGGTAACCCCTGGCGCGTGGTGGGATGGAATACCATGCAGGCCGAACGTGACCTGCAAAAGGCCCACATTAAGGGCTTCGAGTACGCCGACGCGCAAGGTAAGGACGAAAAGCAGATTTCAGATATCCGGTCCTTCATTAACAGTGGCAAGTGCGACGCGCTAATCGTGTCGCCAAACACGGCTGCTGCACTAACGCCCGTGATCGAAGAGGCCTGCAAGAAGATGCCGGTCATCACATTTGACCGCTCGGTCAACACGCTCTGCCCGGTGACCGCAGTTCAGTCGATCGGTGGCTATGCCTGGGGCAAGGCAGGTGCAGATTTCGTGGTTGCTAACGTCCCCAAAGGCGGCAATGTGCTGGTATTGCGCACCAGGGCTGGGCTCGATGTGTTCGAGACTCGCTGGGAGGCGGCGCGACGCACTTTTGAAGCTGCCGGCCTCAAGGTGGTGGGCAACGAATTCGTGGGTGGCGATCTGGCCAAAACCAAAGCTGTCATCACAGACTATCTGAACAAGGGCGCAAAAATCGATGCCGTGTGGGTAGACCTGGGAGCTGTATCTGTGGCCGCAGTGGAGGCGTTTGAAGATGCGGGCAAACCGATTCCAGTGGTCACTGGAGAAGACCAGCAGGATTACCTCCAGGCTTGGAGCCGAAAGAAATTCAAAGGTGTTGCACCCACGTATCCCGCATACCAATGGCGTACCGCTGTGATCGCCACCCTGAAGGTGCTCAATGGTGAACCAGTTCCAGGCCCAGTATGGAAGCTTCCGCAACCTGTGATAACGGAGCAGGACCTGCCACGCTTCGTGGATGCAAAGCTGCCACCGCTGCACTATTCCACGTGCGGCTGCGAAAAGATGCCAGGTTATCCCCAGCGTTGGGGCGGTAAACAATAAGGCATCCAAGCCGCCCAGGAAAGAAGCAAAAAGCTATGGAAAATATTGACTACTTGATCTTGGGCGGCGGCAGCGCTGGCTGTGTGCTGGCTGCACGCCTCTCGGAGGACGCCAGCCAGCGCGTCGTGCTGGTAGAGGCCGGCCGAGACCTGCGCATTGACACCATGCCGGACCATATCCGCACGCGCTATCCCGGCCGAGCCTACTTGGACAAAGAGAATCTTTGGACGTCCCTTGAAGCCAACATCAGCGGCGCACCGACAAAGTCACCCAATCGCACGCCCCGCGGATACGAACAGGCGCGCGTGCTGGGCGGCGGTTCGGTCATTAATGCAATGGTGGCAAATCGTGGCGCGCCGGACGATTACGACGAATGGGGGCGCCTCGGAGCGGAAGGTTGGAGCGGTGAGGTGGCCCTAAAGTACTTCCGAAAGCTCGAGCGTGACTGCGACTTCGACGACCAACATCACGGGCGC
>JBIKHX010000365.1:0-2795 GCA_044361945.1 Polaromonas sp.
GTTTGCTTTTCTTCGCGGCTCATCTGCGGCAGATTAATGCCGACACTCAGACCCAGAAAGTTGTAAAGCTTGCCCATCCAGCGCGCATCTCGGCTGGCCAGGTAATCGTTGACCGTTACCACGTGCACGCCCTTGCCCGACAGCGCATTGAGATACACCGGCAAGGTGGCCGTGAGTGTTTTGCCCTCACCCGTGCCCATCTCTGAAATTTTGCCGTTGTGCAAAGCCATGCCGCCCAGCAGCTGGACGTCAAAATGACGCATTTTCATCACGCGCTTGCTGCCTTCTCGCACCACCGCAAAAGCCTCAGCCAGTAAATCGTCCAGACTCTCACCGGCGCTCACTCTGTCCTTGAAGGCCTGGGTTTTTTCGCGCAGTTGCTCGTCGCTGAGCTGCTCAAACTGCCCCTCCAGGGCATTGATGCGCTCAATCGTTTTGCGGTAAGTTTTCAGCAGCCGGTCGTTGCGACTGCCGAACAGCAAGGTGAGTGGATTAAAAGCCATAGATACGAGGGCCCCGCCAACGCCATGCGCTTAGCTGAGGGCCAAACCTTTATTTAGAGCAACTATTGAGCCTGCGCAGTACACCGATGCGCTGCGCTAAAACCCTTCATTTTACCTTTGCCGGCCAGCCGTCACCTCAGTTTGCCTGGACGCCAACCACGATAATCAGGAAGAACCCGGCCAAAGCAGACTTTCAGCCCATTTTTTATTGCCCATTACGCTATGAACGAACCCCACCGGCCGCACCAGGCCTTCAGCTTCAGTCAAGCCATAGACAATTCGCCGTCCCTGGCCAAACTGGCCATGATTGCGCGCCAGTCCGGTGACATGCTTAAAAGCGTTGAGCGGCTGTTGCCGCCGGCGCTGCGCGCCAGCGTCCAGGCCGGGCCCATTGAAGGTGATAACTGGTGCCTGCTGGTGACCGGTAACGCGGCCGCAGCCAAAGTCAGACAACTGGTGCCGACACTGCAGGCTCAGCTCAAGGCTGACGGCCTGCCAATCCAGACAATTCGCTTGAAGGTTTTGCTTAACAAGTCAGCTCTGAACTGAAAACGCCAGACTCATGACGCATGCAGCCAAGCCGGAAAAGAAAAAAGCCTGAACTGGTCAGGCTTTTCAAAAGTGGTGCCGCTTGTCGGATTCGAACTGACGACCTACCGCTTACAAGGCGGTTGCTCTACCAACTGAGCTAAAGCGGCACAGGTGATAGTTTACTTCACCCGCTTAAGGGATGGGCGCGCACCCTGCGGTGTTTTGGGTGGCTCTGGTGACTCGTTGTTGTCCGGGTCGCTGCCGGGGGCCGCAGCAGTGTCTGGCACCAGTTGCATCAAGCGCGTTTCGGCCGGCCCGTCTTGCGCAGACAAGGCTGCAGAAAAACCCGGGGTTAAGTGGTTGGCTGCAGCATCCTGCTCGGGGGCCGGGAAAGCCATGCCCTGGCCGTTCTCACGCGCGTAAATCGCAATCACATGGTCAATCGGTACGATGATTTCGCGTGCGCTGCCAGAGAACCGGGCTTTGAACTCAATGAATTCATTGCCAAGCTTGAGCGAGCTGGTCGCATCAAAACTGATGTTCAAGACAATCTCATTGTTCTTGACGTACTCACGCGGCACCTGCACAGTCTCATCGACCCGCACCGCCACATAGGGCGTCAGCCCATGGTCGGTACACCACTCGTACAGCGCCCGTATCAGGTACGGACGCGTGGAGCCTGCATCTAGCGCGTTCATGAATTCTGCCACCTGCTTTTGCCAGTCTGCGCTTATTTGCGCATGACCTTTTCAGAAGGAGTCAGCGCTTCAATGTAGGCCGGGCGCGAGAAAATGCGCTCGGCATACTTGAGTAGCGGCGCTGCATTTTTAGACAGGTCAATGCCGTAGTAATCCAGACGCCACAACAAAGGAGCGATGGCCACGTCCAGCATGGAGAAGTTGTCACCCAACATGAACTTGTTTTTCAGGAACACGGGAGCGAGTTGGGTCAGGCGGTCACGAATGTGCGAGCGGGCTTTTTCAAGCATTTTCTCGTTGCCTTTGGTGGCGCGTGATTCGAGCGTGCTCACATGAACAAAGAGCTCTTTTTCAAAGTTAAGCAGGAACAAACGCACACGGGCACGGTCCACGGGGTCGCCGGGCATCAACTGTGGGTGGGGAAAGCGCTCGTCAATGTACTCATTGATGATGTTGGACTCATACAAAATCAGATCGCGCTCGACCAGAATCGGCACTTGGCCGTAGGGGTTCATGACATTGATGTCTTCGGTCTTGTTGTAAAGGTCGACATCGCGAATCTCGAAGTCCATGCCTTTTTCAAACAACACAAAACGGCAACGATGCGAAAAAGGGCAGGTTGTGCCTGAATAAAGAACCATCATGGCGGGGGACTCCTGGATACAAAGGAGTGGGAGACTTCAGATCGAATAGACCCTGGCCTGCCACTCCAAAAGGTGCCGGACATGGCTGCCCGGCGAAAAAAATTATTTAACGTTTTTCCAGAACGACGCATTCAGTCGCCATGCGACGAAGGTGAAAATTCCTAGAAATAGCAGCACCCAAACGCCGATGCGTACGCGGGTGTTTTGAGCGGGCTCGCCCATCCACTGCAAGTAACCAACCAAATCGGCTATGGCGTGGTCGAACTCCAGCGGCGTCATAGTGCCGGGGGTCAATTGGGTCCAGCCCTTGAACACCTGAACGTCACTGCCGTGGCTGCTAACGGTTTGAAACTGCGGCTCGCGTGAGCCTTGCATCTCCCACAACACGTGCGGCATGGCAACACCGGGGTAAGCCATGT
>JBIKHX010000046.1:0-9477 GCA_044361945.1 Polaromonas sp.
GACCCGCTGCACATCGTGGCCGCCAGCCGCATGGTCAGCCAGACCACCGGTTTCGTGGTCCAGCCCAACAAGGCGGTGGTGGGTGCCAATGCCTTTGCCCATGCCTCCGGCATTCACCAGGACGGCATGCTCAAGGCCCGCGAAACCTACGAAATCATGCGTGCCGAGGACGTGGGCTGGAGCGCCAGCAAAATGGTGCTGGGCAAACTCAGTGGCCGCAACGCCTTCAAGCAGCGCCTGTTGGACCTGGGCGTGCAGATGGAAAGCGAGACAGACATCAACGCAGCTTTTGCCAAGTTCAAGGAACTGGCTGACCGCAAAAGTGAGATTTTTGACGAAGATATCCTGGCGCTGGTCAGCGACGAGAGCGTGTTGCAGGAGCGCGAGCAATACGGTTTTGTGTCCCTGTCTCAGCACAGCGAGACCGGCGAACGGCCTCAGGCCAGCGTGGTTTTCACTGTCAATGGCAAGGAAGTTAAGGGCAGTTCGGACGGCAACGGCCCGGTCGACGCCTCGCTCAAAGCCATCGAAAACCACGTCAAAAGCGGAGCTGAGATGGTGCTTTACTCGGTCAATGCGATCAGCGGCTCCACCGAAAGCCAGGGTGAAGTCACGGTCCGACTGCAAAACAGCGGCCGCATCGTCAATGGCGTCGGGGCAGACCCCGACATCATCGTGGCCTCCGCCAAGGCTTACTTGAGCGCATTAAGCAAGTTGCACAGCAAGGCCGACCGGGTACCGGCCCAGGGCTAAGCAGCCGTATGGGCGGGTTTACATGAATAAAGTCTCGCAAGTTTTTGATATTGCATAGTTTTTTATATTTGTATACACTTCTGGCTTGCGAGTCTTTGTTCCTGTGACCCACCCGGAAGCCGAATGCCCATTTTTAAAACGAGTTTTGCGCTTTTGTCCAGATGCTTTAGTGTCTGCTGTCTAGGCTTGGCGCTGGCACTTCCGGCTTACAGCGCCGCTGCCGACCAGAAAAACGACAAACAGCCCAAAACCCGTGTCGCCAAGGCCGTCAAGCATGCCGCGCCCAGCCAGAAGGCGGCTAAAGCGCGGAAAATCAAACAAGCATCTGCGCGCAAAGCCGTTCCCGAAAAGCTGTCTTTTGGCCATATCGCCGGCTTGCAAGGTGTCTTTGATCCTTTGTCCCTGAAGTCCAGCGTTGCCCTGGTGATAGATCAAGACACGCGGGAAGTTTTGCTGAGCAAAAACGAAAACGCCGTGTTGCCGATTGCGTCGATCACCAAGCTCATGACGGGTGTGATCATCAGCGCGGCAAAGCTTCCCATGGATGAAATCATCACCGTCACCCAGGACGATGTCGATACCGAAAAAGGCAGCTCATCGCGCTTGCGCGTAGGCACGACGCTGACCCGCGGTGAGTTGCTGCACCTGGCCTTGATGGCCAGCGAAAACCGTGCAGCCCATGCCCTGGGCCGGACCTACCCGGGTGGCCTGGACGTGTTTGTCGGACAAATGAACAGCATGGCCCGTCTCTTGGGCATGAATGACACACGTTATGTTGAGCCGACCGGCTTGTCGAGCCAAAACCAGTCCAGCGCGCAAGACCTGGCAACCCTCGTGATTGCCGCTCACGGCGACGCCACTTTGCGCGAGCTCTCAACCTCCACCGGTTACAGCGTTGAGGTGGGTCGCAAGACCTTGCAGTACAACAACACCAACCGGCTGGTGAAAAGCCCGGATTGGGATATCGGGCTGCAAAAAACCGGCTATATCTCCGAAGCCGGCCAATGCCTGGTGATGCAGACCCGTATCGCCGGGCGCAAGCTCATCATGGTGTTTCTGGACTCTGCGGGCAAGTTAAGCCGCCTGGGTGACGCTGAGCGAGTGCGTCGCTGGGTTGAGTCTGGCCCGCTGTTGGTTCGGAAGATAAGCGAGACACAAGCCGTTCAACTGATAGGCGGTTGAAGGTTTACTCTTCTTTGCGGTAGCCCATCGCCGCTGATATGGCGCCTGCAGTCGCTTGTAACTTAGGAAGCCAGCTCTCGTCGAGCCGATCGGCAGGCGCTGAGATGGACAAGCCGGCCACCAGCTTGCTCTGGTCGTCGTAAATTCCGGCTGCCATGCAGCGCACACCCAGCTCCAGTTCTTCGTTGTCGCGCGCTATACGGTATTGCCGCACCTTGGCGAGTTCCCGCTCCAGCGAAATAAGTTGCGTAATGCTGTTGCGCGTATGGCCCGGCAAGCCTGTGCGGGTGGCGTAGCTGCGCAGCCGCTGCGTGTCGTCAAAGGCTAAAAACAGTTTGCCGACCGAAGTCAGGTGCAAAGGGGCGTGGCCGCCAATGGCACGTACGACTTGCATGCCTGAGCGTTCGCTGTAAGCGCGCTCTATGTAGACGATCTCGTCGCCTTGTCGCATGCTGAGGTTGACGGGCTGCTGTGTGAGTTTGTGTAACTCGCGCATGGGCACCAGTGCGGCATCGCGCACGCTCAGGCGCGCCTTGACCAGATTGCCCAACTCCAACAAGCGCATGCCCAACCGGTAGCTGCCGGAGACAGGTCGCTCGACAAAGCGGCCAGTGGCCAGGTCATTGAGGATACGGTGCGCTGTTGAGGGGTGTAAACCGGATTTTTCGCTGATTTCCTTGAGCGACAAGGTTTCCTCGCGCGAGGCCAGGATATCGAGCAGCGTGAACATTCGCTCAATCACTTGAACGGTGGGCGTTGCGGGCGTGCTGAGATCTGTTTTTTTCATGAATCGGGCTTTGGGCCCAATTTTACTTTATGAAATTCGAGCAGGGGCAGCAGGATCAAGGCAATTGCCATTGGCCATTAAAAAGCAGCTCATGCGGTGAAAAACGGGACTTGTATTTCATTTTCGGACTTTGATCGATCCAATAACCTAAATAAAGATAGTCCAGACCGAGTTGGCGGGTTTGTTCTATTTGCCACAACACGCTGTAGTTGCCGTAGCTGGTCTGAGCTTCGGGCTCATAAAAGGTGTAGACCGCCGAGATGCCATCGTTCAAAACATCGAGGATGGAAACCATTTTGAGTGCGCCCGCCTCGCCGTTGGCCCGCGGTTCCCGAAATTCGACCAGGCGAGAGTTAACCCGGCTTTGCAGTAAAAATTGCGTGTATTGATCGATGCTGTCCTGGTCCATCCCGCCACCCGCATGGCGGCCGTTTTGGTAACGCAGGTAGAGCGCGTAGTGCTCCGGCATAAAGCACAGTTTGAGCACGCGTGCCTCAAGATGTTGATGCTGAGCCCAGGCCCGGCGCAGGCTGCGGTCAGCTTGAAACTCTTTGGCCAGCACGCGCAAAGGAACACAGGCCTGGCAGCCGTCACAGTAAGGCCGGTAAGTGAACATGCCGCTGCGCCTGAAACCCTGGGCCACCAGTTCGGAGTAAGCCTCGTTGTGGATTAAATGACTGGGTGTTGCAACTTGCGAGCGGGCTTGCCGCGCCGGCAAGTAGCTGCAAGGGTAGGGTGCAGTAGCGTAGAACTGCAGGCTCTGCAGTGGCAAGTCTTTGAGATGCGTCACGGCTGGGGATTGAAAAGTTGTTGCCAGTAAAGAGTATCAAATATCCAGATTGGGCTGGGCTTTTGGGCGTGTTGCTTGATTTGGGCGATGAAGTCTGCGCGCGCTATTTCCGCGGCCCCCAGTGAGCCCAGATGACGTGTATTTTGCTGGCAATCAATCATGGCGATACCTTTGGCTCTGCAAAACGCAACCAGTCCTGCCAATGCAATTTTGGAGGCATCGCTCTGGTGCGAGAACATGGATTCACCAAAGACCATATTGCCCAAATTAACGCAATAAAGCCCGCCAACCAAATCTCCGTGAATCCAGGTTTCAACGCTGTGCGCATGGCCGGCCCGGTGCAGGTTGGTGTAAGCGTCGATCATCTCGGGAACGATCCAGGTGCCCGGTTGGCCGTCCCGCGGAGTCTGGGCGCAAGCGTTGATCACGCGCTCGAAGACAGTGTCAAAGCGCAGGCTGCAACCTGGCTCCAGCACAAAGCGACGCAAGGTTTTTTGCAGGGAACGTTGCAGCTTGAAGTCCCGTGTTTGCAAAACCATGCGCGGCTCGGGGCTCCACCACAAAATCGGCTGCCCTGGGCTGAACCATGGAAAGATGCCCTGGCCATAGGCCTGAAGCAGACTTTGCATGTCCAAGGAGCCGCCCGCTGCCAGCAAGCCGGGCGCCGGGTCACTTTCGGCCCAGGCTTGACTTACCGGCGGAAAGTCTTCACCCGCCGTGAGCCAGGGAACAGATTTCGGGTTGCGCATGCCAGCATGTTAGCGGTGCGCCAGCAAATGGGCTGCTCAATCCTTGCCGCGTCTGGACGGCAAGCTCGCCTCAAGTGTCGGTAGGTCGACCATGACCGGCTGGCCGGGTGTGGTGCAACCGGTATCGCAACATTTGCCGGGCTGGCGGTTTTGGGTGATGGCGCGATCCGGGTCGTGCGCAACACCGCGCTCGAGAATGCGTTCAACCAGCTCGACCTTGGAGCCGATGGGATAGTTGCGGTAAATCTCCTGCTTCATGGCGGCCGGCGAGCCGCCGCCGTGCATGCTGATGACGCTGTACCAGCCGCCCTGGTAGCCGGCCGTCAGATCCTCAATGAAGCGCGCGGTTTCGATGCGCTGCGCGTAAGGCACGTCCGGGTTGGCGCGCAGCACTTCGGACAGCTTGGCGCCGGTCTCCGGGTTGTGGTCTTCGTCGGGGCCGGGCAGGGTGACGATCAGCCCGCCGCTGACGTAGTGGGCGATGCGGTGCATGTCGTAAATTTTGGTTGCCAGTAGCAGCTTGCCGATGTTGGAAAACACCGGGTCGGGCATGAAGGTTTTGCTGTGCTCGTCGGCTTTGCCGTAAACGCTGGCGGCCACACCGCATGCGAAAAAGCTTTCTGTGATGGTGATGAGTTCGACCATTTGCTCGCGCAAGTGGCTTTCTTTGCCCGGGTCAAAACCATTGGCCTCGCACATCAGCGCGCCCGCGCCTATGAGCAAATCCCCGAAACCGGCGCGTGCGCCTATGCATGTGTGCCGATGGTGCGTGGCATAGCTGTAAGTCAGGTGACCGGAGTGTTCCCAATCGCCGGCGTAAAACACGCTCTCCCAAGGAACGAAGACCTTGTCAAACATCACCACGCCCGTGCTTTGGCCGTATTTGCGACTGAAAAGTGGCGCGCCATGCTCGACTTTTTCGCCAGGCCGGCCGGCTGGCCTGGCGATGATGGTGATGCCCTCGGCATCCACCGGCACGGCGCAACAGACGGCAAAGTCGGCGTCCTCGCGGCCCATGTTGCGGCAGGGCATGACCAGCAACTCGTGCATATAAGGTGCGCCGGTGACGATGGCTTTGGTGCCGGAAATCACAATGCCCAAGCGACCGTTACGCCGTACATTACGCTCGACGATGTGCACATAGCTGTCCACATTGGCCTGCTCGTGCGGTCGCTTACTGCGGTCGCCCTTCGCGTCTGTCATGGCAATGCCCAGCGTGAGGTCCTGGTCTTGCACCCGGTGCAGGTAGTCCACAAAGCGGGCGCTGTGCTCTGTGCTGCCTTTGGCGTCATCCAGGCGGGCGGACACTTGGCCGATGGCGTTCAGCGCGTCGTGCGTGAGGTAGCGCTGGGCGCAACCGGTTTCCTGGCAGACCAGTCGCACCGCCTCGAGCTTGTTGAGCAGGTCGCCGCTGCTGGTATTGATGTGCGTCAGACGGTTGACCAATTTACCGCTGGTGTGCTGCACCGCCGTCATGATGGGCGCGTAGCGGGGCTTCAAGGCGTAGTCGTAGGTCAGCGCAATGGCATTGATGCCGGGCGCAAAGCCTGGCTCGTCGGCTACGCTGGCTACAGACTGACCGTCCAGAAAAACCCTGGGTTTGTAGCGTCGAAGCGACTCACGGAAATCGTCGCCGGACATCAAATTGGCCATCGGCTGGGCTGCATTCATGAGCGTCTCCAGTGTGTATTTTTAAAATTTTAAACGCTGTTTAATTATCTGTCCAAGCGTTTAATTTCATAAGATGGAAGCCTTGGCCTTTATTGCGACTATATTTCTTTCATGCAAGCCAAAACTGAGCGCCAGCAAGCCATGACCGACGTGCGCCGTGCACTGGTGCTCGATGCTGCCCGTGCCGTGTTTGAAAAGCTGGGCATTGAAGGCGCCAGTATTCGTGAAATTGCACGTGCTGCGGGCTACACCCCCGGGGCCATCTATTTTTACTACGACAGCAAAGAAGCCATTTACGGCGCGCTGCTGGCCGAATCACTGGAGCGGCTGAATGACAGGGTGGCCCAAGCCGGAACGGGCGCCCTGGACCCTGCCGCCCAGCTGGAAGCCAAGGCCAGTGCCTGGTTTGATTTTTATGCAGACAATCCGCGTGAACTGGACCTGGGTTTTTACCTGGTGCAAGGCATGCGGCCGCGCGGCTTGAATGCAATTTTGAATGAGCAGCTCAACGGCCGCTTACATGATGCCCTGCAGCCCTGTGAAGCGGCTTTGCAGGCTTTGGGTTTAACGGGCGAGGCGGCTCTGCGTGAAATCACTGCGCTGTTTGCCCACGGTGTGGGCTTACTCTTGCTCAAGCACACGGGCCGTATCCGGATGTTCGGGCAAGATGCTACTTTGCTGTTTGATGCGTATGTGATCGGGCTGCTGGAACGTGTTCGCCAACGCTTGATTTAATGTCTTTTATTTTTTGAAAAGATGACCATGCTGCTTGATGCTGACGACTCACAACTTGTTCTGGTCGATTACCAGTTGCGCTTGATGCCGGCGATTTTTGAAAGCCAGCAGGTGATTGCCAACGCCGTGCGGCTGGCCCGCTTGGCCGCGTCACTCCAAGTGCCGCTTTGGGGCACCGAGCAGATGTCGGAAAAAGCAGGTCTTGGGCCGAATGTGCCTGAAATTCATTCTGTCATTGAAGGGGCGGGCGGCCGGGTTTTGCAAAAAATGCATTTCAGTGCCGTGGCGGATGGTTTGGCCGACATGCTTCGCCCGCCAGTGCGCAAAACCCCCGCTGGGGGCAACGCGCGCAGCCTGCCCAAGCATTTGCAAAAGCCTGCGCCTGCCGAAGAAGAAGGCCGCGGCACCATTGTGTTGGCCGGTTGTGAGGCGCATGTGTGCTTGCTTCAAACGGCGCTGGATTTGCTGCAGGAGGAGTTTGATGTCTGGGTGGTGACCGACGCCTGCAGCTCGCGCAGCGAGCGCAACCGCGACGCTGCTTTTGACCGTCTGGCCGGCAACGGCGCAGAACTGGTGACCACCGAGATGGTGGCCTTTGAATGGTTGCGATCCGCCGAGCACCCGTTTTTCAGGGAAACGCTGGCTTTGATCAAGTAGTGTCAGCCTGAAGCAAGTCTGTTATCAATAATTATGAATTCAGTTTAAAGGTCAGTCCCTGAGCCATTGAGTTCAGGGACTAACCCACCAAAGGGGACAAACAAGATGTTCAAGGCTTTGCTGCTCGAAAAGACGGAGGCAGGTTTCACTGCGGGCATGACCGACCTGGAAGAGGCGCAGTTGCCGCCCGGCGACGTGCGCGGCCGCGTTGAGTACTCCTGTCTCAATTACAAGGACGGCCTGGCCATCACCAACCGCGGGCCGGTGGTGCGCGCCTGGCCCATGGTCGCCGGTATTGACGGGGCTGGCGTGGTCACGCAGTCCAGCCACCCGGCCTGGCAGGCGGGTGATCGTTTTGTGCACAACGGCTGGGGCCTGGGTGAAACACGTTGGGGGCTGCTGGCAGAGCTTGCCAGCTTGCAGGGCGATCAACTGGTCAAGCTGCCGGCGGCCCTCAGCACCCGCCAAGCCATGGCTATCGGCACGGCCGGCTACACCGCCATGCTCTGCGTGCTGGCGCTGGAGCAGCACGGCCTCAAGCCCGGTGCCGGCGAGGTGCTGGTCACCGGCGCCACGGGCGGTGTGGGCAGCACTGCTGTGGCATTGCTCAGCAAGTTGGGTTACAAAGTGGTCGCCGCCACCGGCAAGGCGTCTGAAGCGGCCTACCTGCAGCAACTCGGTGCCGGCGCAGTCATCGACAGGGCCAGTTTGTCTGCACCCGGCAAACCCTTGCAAAAAGAACGCTGGGCCGCCGTGGTGGACGCGGTAGGCTCGCACACGCTGGCCAATGCCTGCGCGCAGACGGCTTATGGCGGTGTGGTTGCGGCCTGCGGGCTGGCGCAAGGTGCAGATTTCCCCGCCACCGTCATGCCTTTCATCTTGCGCGGCGTCACGCTGGCAGGCATCGACAGCGTGATGGCGCCGCTGGCCCGCCGCCAGCTGGCCTGGCAGCGCTTGGCGCAAGACCTGGAGCCGGCCAAGCTCGAACTGATGATCGAAGAAGTACCCCTGGCGCGCGCCGCTGAAAAAGCCGAAGACTTGATGCTGGGCAAGGTGCGCGGCCGCATTCTGGTCAAGATCCAGCCTTGAGCGCAAACCCATAACAACTTTCCCGGAGACCCGAGATGAGCAATGCGACCAGCACCATGAGTTACGCCGATTTTTACCGTCAGTCCATTGAGCAGCCCGATGCCTTCTGGACAGAACAGGCCAAGCTGATTGACTGGTTCAAGCCTTTCGAGCGGGTCTGCAACTACGACAAGCCGCCATTCGTACATTGGTTTGAAGGAGGCTTGAGCAATTTGTGCCACAACGCAGTGGACCGTCACCTCAAGGACCGCGCCGATCAGGCCGCGCTGATCGCCATCTCGACCGAAACCGGCAGCGAAAAAAGCTACAGCTTTGCCGAGTTGCACCGTGAAGTGCAGCGCATGGCCGCCAGCTTGAAGGTTTTGGGCGTACAAAGGGGCGACCGCGTGCTGATTTACATGCCCATGGTGGCTGACGCTGCTTTTGCCATGCTCGCCTGCGCCCGCATAGGCGCGATTCATTGTGTGGTGTTCGGCGGCTTTGCCAGCGGCTCGCTGGCCTCGCGCATTGACGACGCCACGCCCAAGGTCATCGTGAGTGCTGATGGCGGTTCACGCGGCGGCAAGGCCATGCCATACAAGCCCTTGCTCGACGAAGCCATTCGTCTGGCCGCACACAAGCCTTCCGCGGTGTTGCTGTCAGACCGTCAACTCGCACCCATGAACCTGCTGGCAGGCCGCGACCATTTATGGTCTGAACTGCGCCAGCAGCACTTTGAGGCGCAAGTGCCTTGCGAGCCCATGAAGTCCACCGACATCAGTTACACCATCTACACCAGCGGCACCACCGGCAAGCCCAAGGGCGTGCAGCGCGACACCGCCGGTTACATGGTGGCGCTGGCGGCCAGCATGAAGCACATCTTCGACGGCCGCGCTGGCGAAACTTTCTTTTCCACCAGCGACATCGGTTGGGTGGTGGGTCACAGCTACATCGTTTACGGACCGCTGATCGCCGGCATGGCCACCATCATGTATGAAGGCCTGCCCACGCAGGGCATCGATGGTCAGCCCAATGGCGGCATCTGGTGGAGCCTGGTCGAAAAATACAAGGTCACGGCCATGTTC
>JBIKHX010000366.1:0-2791 GCA_044361945.1 Polaromonas sp.
GGCTGGCTCTTAACCGCGTTTACCGCTGGTATGCCGCTGGTTTCATCGCCTTTGTCTTGGTCTTGGCATTGTTGGAACAGCAGGGCTTGTCTAGGCAGGGCATAGGCCTGATTTTTCTGTTGGCCACCATCGGGTTGTATGCCGGCATCGGCATCATGAGCCGGACCACCGATGCTTCCGAGTACTACGTGGCGGGGCGCCGCGTGCCGGCGGTCTACAACGGCATGGCCACGGGCGCTGATTGGATGTCGGCGGCCTCCTTCATCAGCCTGGCCGGCACGCTGTACCTGACGGGCTTTAACGGCCTGGCCTTCATCATGGGCTGGACCGGCGGTTACTGTCTGGTGGCTTTTTTGCTGGCGCCTTATTTGCGCAGGTTCGGTCAATTCACGATTCCCGATTTCCTGGGCGAGCGCTATGGCGGCAATCTGCCGCGCATGCTGGGCGTGCTGGCCGCGCTGCTGTGCTCTTTCACTTACGTGGTGGCGCAAATTTACGGGGTTGGCATCATCACGGCTCGCTTGACCGGCGTGGCTTTTGAGCTGGGGATTTTTCTGGGTTTGGGCGGTATTTTGTTGTGCTCATTTTTAGGGGGCATGCGGGCGGTGACCTGGACGCAAGTCACGCAGTACCTGGTGATCATCGTCGCTTACTTGCTGCCGGTGGTGTGGTTGTCAGTCAAGCAAACCGGTATTCCTGTGCCGCAAGCTATTTACGGCTACCAGTTGCAAAAAGTCAGCGCACGCGAGGACGAACTGATCCAAGATCCCAAGGAGCAACAGGTCCAGCAAATCTTCAGTCAGCGCTCGGCCGCCCTGGCGGCCAAGCTGCAGGATCCGGCCGCCGCTTTGTCGGCAGACCGGGCGCGTGCCAACCGCGAGGTCGCCGCCTTAAAGGCCTCGGATGCACCGGTGTTCGACATTTATGCCGCCGACCGGGCCCTGTCCAATTTGCCCCGCAATCCCGAGGCGGCCCGCGCCTTTTGGACGCAGGCCAAAGCGGAGGCCGATGCCAAGTCCAGGCCGCTCAACGGCATGCCGCCGCATGCACAGCAGTTTGCCGGTGACCCGGCGGGCGATGCGCATGCGCGCCATGAGTTTGAAATCTCCAGGCGCAATTTCCTGGCGCTGGTGTTCTGCCTGATGGTGGGCACGGCCGCACTGCCGCATATTTTGATCCGCTACTACACCGTACCCAGCGTGCGGGAGGCACGGCAATCGGTGACTTGGTCGCTGCTGTTTATCGTGCTGGTCTACATCACGGCCCCGGCGCTGGCAGTGTTGGTGAAGTATGAAGTTTTCACGCTGGTGGTCGGAACTCCATTTAGCCAGTTACCCGACTGGATCACTGCCTGGAACAAAGTAGACCCGTCCTTGCTGTCGGCTGTGGACGTGAACCGGGACGGCATTTTGCAGCTCAATGAGCTGTCGATAGGCGGCGACATCATCATGCTGGCGGCCCCGGCCATCGGCGGTTTGCCTTACGTGGTCTCGGGCCTGGTGGCCGCCGGCGGGCTGGCTGCGGCGCTGTCCACCGCTGACGGCTTGTTGCTGACGATCTCCAGCGCCCTCAGCCATGACGTTTATTACAAGATGATTGATCCAAACGCCTCAACCGCCCGCCGCGTGACCTTGTCCAAGGTGCTGCTCTTGGTGGTGGCTTTGGGGGCAGCCTATGTGGCTTCTCTCAAACCGGCAGATATCCTGTTTCTGGTTTCGGCGGCTTTTTCGTTCGCTGCGGCTGCTTTTTTCCCGGCATTGACGCTGGGCATTTTCTGGAAGCGGGCGACCGGCTTGGCTGCTTCGTTGGGCATGGTCGCGGGCCTGGGCACCACACTGGTGTACATGAGCATGACCCAGCCCTGGATGCGCAGCCTGTTTGGCGTGACCCGGCCAGTTGAGCTGTGGTGGGGCATTCAGCCGATTTCGGCCGGGGTGTTCGGGGTGCCGGTCGGTTTTGCTGTCATTTTGGTGGTCAGCTTCCTGACCCGGCGCCCAGACACCCAAGTCATGGACCTGGTAGACCATGTGCGCTACCCCGCAGCACTGCCTCTTAGGCCTGAAAAAAGACAAGTTTGAGCTCCGTTGGCCGGCGGGCTATAATCATGGGCTTCGCCTTGCTGCACCCTTAACGACGCTGGGGCAGCTTTTACCAACCATAAGGAGAGTTTATGCGTCACTATGAAATCATCTTGATGATCCATCCGGATCAAAGCGAGCAGGTTCCGGCCATGCTGGAGCGCTACAAAGCCATGATCACCGCAGGCGGTGGCAAGGTTCATCGCGTGGAAGACTGGGGTCGCCGCCAACTGGTTTATCTGATCCAGAAATTGGCCAAGGCCCATTACCTTTGCATCAACATTGAAGCCAGCCAGGCTGTGATGGACGAGATTGAGCACGCGTTCAAGTTCAATGACGCGGTTTTGCGTCACATGACGGTGGCTAAGAAAAAGGCCGAAACCGGCCCCTCCATCATGATGCGCAACGTCGAGCGGGAAGAAGCCCGTAAATCTCAGCAGGCGGAATACGCTGCCTCTTAAGGCGCTGTTTTTTGTCGAACGCGTTTGCTGTTTGTACGAACTGAAATTTGAGTGAACCATGTTGATCTGACGGCGAGTATTGTGGAGGTCAGCCCTCTGCGTTACACGCCAGCCGGTCTTCCCGCTGTTAACTTTGTTCTCGATCACGAGTCTGAAGTCACCGAAGCAGGAACCACCCGGCAAGTCAAACTGAGCATCAAGGCTGTTGCTTTTGGTGCTTTGGCCGAACAGGCCGGTCGGCTGCCTTTGGGG
>JBIKHX010000367.1:0-2781 GCA_044361945.1 Polaromonas sp.
TTGGGCAAGAGCCCATCATTGCGGCCATGAAGCGCTGCGGAATGATTGTGCGCAGAGACCCCATCAGCGATGCTGATTTGGCAGACTTGGTTAACTCAGCCAAAGTGGCGGGTTACCGAGCTAGCGCAGGGCGAATTGGACTGGTTGTGGATAACTTTTTGACGGTTTTTTTCTTCAATGATTTCAAAGCTCAGGCGGCGAAATCATGGAAAAGTTACGTTTTCATAGATTTCCGCCGTGCTTTCGCACTCTTTGAGTGCCCAGCAATTGCCCGTGTCAAATCAGCCCTACAAACGTTGATCAGTGCTTCTAGCACCCAGAGTGCCCGAGCTAGGCAAACGAAGCGCTATAGGGCGTTGTAGCGCGTCAATTTTTGCGCTGTGCCGGTGAAATTTGAATAAGCAGCGTGATCTTGATCTGCAGCCCGAATGGGTCCTGCAGGTCTAAAAAATTGGGCTGCGAAAAATTATGGTGGAGTACTTGGCAAATCACCATGGTGATTTTTACTCGGTACCCCGCCAAATCTTCGGGTTACCAAATGCCGGTTGTCCATTTGCGTGTCTGAAACAAAACTGTAGTCATTCAATTAAAGAAGGACACAGCCGTGAAAAAATTCGACCCCGCGCAACTCAGCAACTTCACTGGCACTGAGAAGTACCACCGCATCAGCCGCAGGCACCTGCTGACAGATGGTGCCAAGTACTTGGCAGAAGAGGCCGAGTGCTTTTGGATGATGGATGCGATTGCCAGTCACCTAAGCGAGATCGGCACTGAGGACTGGTTTGTGCAAGTGCGCATGACTGTCAACGACAACCGGGCAACGATGATCTACGAGGACGGCAGCGGCAGTGAACATGCCCGTCAGGAAATCCCGTACACGGACTTTCCAATGCAGGCCATATCTTTGTACGCCTGCTGGGATGGAGAG
Source organism: Polaromonas sp. (assembly GCA_044361945.1). GTDB lineage: Bacteria > Pseudomonadota > Gammaproteobacteria > Burkholderiales > Burkholderiaceae_C > Polaromonas. The sequence continues at coordinate 929 of JBIKHX010000367.1, forward strand.
CACTGGGTGATCATGCTGCCCGGCGAGTATTGAGAGTTCTCAAGCTTATGTAAGATGTCAAACATGAGAACTGAATAGGGAATACCAGTTCCGTGATCCAGCATTTACATTTAGCGCTCTCTGCTATTGATCAGGCTATGCGGCTCGGCAGGGGGACATCGTCCGCTTGGCGCTGAATCTCTTGTATCAGGCGGATTGAAAGCTCGGCGCGCACCCCCGCCTTGGCCTCGTCCCACCAGAGGTTGACGGTCTCATTCGGGTCGGCAACGAGGTCGTAGAGCTCGCCCCAAGACTCATCAGCGCGTACAGATAGCCGCCAACGGTCGGTGACAAGAGTCCGCAGCTTTAGCGGAAATGGTGATTGCGGATAACGGTGGTGAGCCTCTTCCTCAATTAGGACTGCATCGCGCGATGTTGCTTCCCCCGCATTCGAGGCGTTGTTCTGCATAAGGCTCAATCCTTTCATGCCATGAGCCTTTTCAATTCCCGCCCGCGCCAAGATGGATGTCCCGAGGTCGATCGAACTGCAAAGGCGGTTATCGCGTAATGCATTGGGGGCTCTAGGATCAGCCCAAATAAAAGGTACTCGGATCAGGCTCCTGTAATGCAGGGGACCCTTGTTAAGCAGTCCATGGTCGCCCATGAAATCGCCGTGGTCAGAGGTGTAGATGATCAATGTGTTGTCTGTCAGCCCTTGGCGATTTAGATAGCTTGTTAGCCGGCCTACCGCGTCATCAATCAGGGCAAGCGAGCCATAGTTCAGTGCAATGGCCCACCGCGCTTCCTCTTCGGTCACGGCCATCGCCCGGCTTGAGCCCGCAGGGCGATGGCCCTGACGTAACTCTTCATGTAGTGCTCTCTTTAGGGGATTGTCGCCAGGGCCATCCGGACCAAAAGTCTCGGGCAGCACTACCGAACTTGGGTCATACATGTCCCAATATTTGCCAGGAGGGGTAAATGGATGATGTGGGTCAGGGAAAGAGCAGTGCACGAAAAATGGTGACTCTTTGGCTTCTTGCGCGAGGTGATCTTCTATCCAAGAAACGGTCTTTTCTGCAACGAATGTACTGGGGTAGAACTCGGGCGGAATCCGAGTTCGCCAGGCGTCCAGCATGGGCGGCGCTTCATCAGGAAGCGCATTGGGGCGGCCAACCCACTGATCTGGATCGATGCCGCACTTCTGAAGCCACTTGGGATAGTCCCCCCCGGTAACGTCACCATGCTCTAGACAGAACTGGACGTGCTCGAAACCGTAGTAAGGCAAGCTGACCTGATGAGACGGTTGTTGAGCCCAATGTGCAATCGACTCCTGAGCGTAGGCAGGGCCGTCGCGCAATGTGGCCTCGGCCTGTAGCGGTTCGGCGCCTGGTGGCAAGCCGGCCGTCCAGGCTGCGGGTCGGTCTGTCATGTTTTGGAGGTGGCCTTTTCCGATGAGGGCGGTACGCCAACCGGAACTCCTGAGCATCTCTACAAAAGTAAGAGATTCCTTTGGGAGTGGCACTCCGTTCATCCTGACACCTGCAGCCGACGGCATGCGACTGGTCATCATGGCCGCACGATTGGGCATGCATACCGGCGAAGCTACAAAGCAGCGGTCAAACACCGTTCCACGATTCGCCAGCGCATCGATGTTGGGTGTTCGCAGCACATGGTTGCCATAACAGCCTAAGTGATCGGCACGCTGCTGGTCAGTGGTTATCAGAATGATGTTGGGCCGGCCTACCGGCTGGGACGCCACGCTCAAGGATTCAGGTTGATCTGAGTCGCCAGCACGCGGTAGCGGGCGATGTCTGCGTTAACCTGCGCGGCCAGTGCTTCGCCGGTGCCGCCCTCTGCTGCAATGCCCTGCTGCT